>JBDTZK010000037.1:0-9775 GCA_040005195.1 Pseudoxanthomonas sp. | reverse complement strand
GATGAACCCCTTGTTCGCCGACTACATGCAAGCCTACGGTCGCGGCGGGGTCAAGGCGCATGGCATCGGCCCCGAGGCGCTGGTCAACCTGACCCGGCTTTACTGGTATACGGTGGAGTTCGGCCTGATCAATACGCCGCAGGGCCTGCGCATCTATGGCAGCGGCATCGTGTCCTCAAAGGGCGAGTCGCTGTATTCGCTGGAAGCCGACGCGCCCAACCGCATCGGCTTCGACCTGGAGCGGGTGATGCGCACGCGCTACCGCATCGACACCTTCCAGAAGACCTACTTCGTCATCGACAGCTTCGCGCAACTGATCGCCGCGACCGAGCCGGACTTCACGCCGCTGTATAGCAAGCTCGCGCAGCGCGAAGCGTTTCCTGCCGGCAAGGTGCTTCAGTCGGATGCGGTCTTCCATCGCGGTACCGGAGAAGGCTGGTCAACAGACGCTGACGTGTGACCCATGATGTCCTGTAGAGGCAAGCGTGTTCGGCTGCACTGATCGGAAAAAAGCCGGGCAAACCTGTCTCTACACATCGGGAATCGTGGTCGCATGACTTCGATGCGCCCTGCCCTACTGCTTGCCTGCCGTCCTGCACTGCCCGCGTGGCCGCAAAATCGGCTGGGCTGATCCGGAGGCGGTCACGCTTGCTCGCCTACAGCTGCGTGCCACGCGCCTGATCGGCGTGAGTGATTTCGATACCCCGGCACCAGTGTCCACGGTGTCGCTGCGCAACGACGACAACGGCAGCGCGGTCAATGTCTCCGAGGTGCTGGGCGGCGTACCTGGAGTGCTGGCCCGCGACCGCCAGAACTACGCGCAGGACACACCGCTATCGCTGCGCGGTTTCGGCGCACATTCCACTTTTGTCACCGTGGCCTGACGGGCGATGGAGGGCCGCGTTGGTAGGCGAAGGGGTGGGCAGCGTGGTGGTGAACGACATTGCCCGCGAATCAGCACCGGGCTACGGCTGTTGAACTCGAGGCGGCGCGCGAGTGGTGGTTGCAATCGGGCAACCTGCGCACGTTCGCACGCATCGATAACGCACCGGAACATGCTTGCGTCGGCTCGGCGATCGTCAACCAGGGCAATGGGCACCTCTACGAGCCTGAGCCGGAGCGCACTTTGCTGGGGGGCGCGCAGTGGCAATGGTCCCGATGACCCTCATACGCTAGAAATGCCTTGATAAAGTAATCCTCCGCAGTGCCGGAAGTCACTTTCTGCAGCGGATGCATTGCCAGGCGCGGTGACAGCCCGCAGCATGGGCCATGCTTGATTTCATTCGCCGACTTTTGCAACCACTGGTCCTCGCCGGACTCTTTGCCTTGGCCGCTGTCGGTACCTTGCTGCGCTATGTGAGTCCCGAACGCCTGCTGTCTGCCTGGCTGCTGCTGGGCGTGTTCACGGTGACTTTTCTCACCATGGGCATGTTGCAGGAACGCCAACGAATACTGCAGTCCTTATTGCTTCTGTTGATGCCAGTCCTGGCCCTGACGCTGATCTGGATGGACCCGCGTCCGGGGGTGGCGCCGGTGCTGCTGGTCGTATGGACAGCGACGGCTATGGCGCACTGGTCAGTCCGTGTGGTGCTGATTTCCAACCTGATTG
The DNA here is from genome assembly GCA_040005195.1 of Pseudoxanthomonas sp. Lineage (GTDB taxonomy): Bacteria > Pseudomonadota > Gammaproteobacteria > Xanthomonadales > Xanthomonadaceae > Pseudoxanthomonas_A. Next base: position 8,166 of record JBDTZK010000037.1, on the reverse strand, counting down.
CCAATGTCCTCTTCTTTGCCATTCTGCATGCTGCCGATTTGAAAGCCCCGTTGCAGATCGTGCTGGTGCATTCCAGCTTTCAGGCCTTTGGCATGCTGTGCGTGTATTACGCCAAGAACGCGGAACGCGCGCGCGACCTGTTGGCCCTGGTCAACGCCGACCTGCTGGCCACGCGCGCGCTGCTGGCCGACAGCGCACGCGATGCCGAACGCATCCGCGTGGCGCGGGAACTGCATGATGTGGCCGGACACAAGCTCACTGCGATGAAGCTCAACCTCCGCGTGCTTGCCAGCGATCCCGATCTGGCTCAACGCAGCGAGGTCATGATTGCCGAACAGCTTTCTTCCGAATTGTTGGCTGACATCCGCAACGTAGTGCAGGCCATGCGTGATTCCCATGGGCTGGACATGCAGACGGCACTGCGTGCGCTGGCGGCCCCGATGCCGCGACCGCTGCTGGCGCTGGAAGTCGACGAGCAGGTGCATATCTCGGACCCGGTCATTGCCGAAACCATCTTGCGCGTGGTCCAGGAAGCCATGACAAACGCCGCCAAGCATGCCGATGCCGACACGCTGTCGGTGGCCTTGCATCAGGCGGACGGCAGACTGCTGCTGGATATCCAGGATGACGGACGCGTGCGCGGCAACTTGCGCGAAGGCAACGGCATCGCCGGTATGCGCGAGCGCGTGGCCTGCGTAGAAGGCAGCCTGCTGTTGGGCACGACTGCGCTGGGTGGAATGCATCTGCAAGTGAGCCTGCCCGCATGAGTGACGATGCCGTACGCGTTGCGCTGGCCGATGACCAGGCGCTGGTCCGCGCGGGACTTCGTGCACTACTGATCCAACAAGGCATCGTGGTGGTGTTCGAAGCGGAGGACGGCACGGACCTGTTGTTGAAACTGGCCAAGCAACCGGTGGACGTAGTGCTCAGTGATATCCGCATGCCGGGCACTGACGGCATCGAAGCGTTGCTGCAACTGCGCGCACGTGGTGATGCAACGCCAGTGCTGCTGCTGACCACGTTCGACGACAGCAACCTGCTGTTGCGCGCCACCGACGCAGGTGCTCAGGGTTTCCTGCTGAAAGACGCCGCGCCGGAAGACCTGCGCGACGCCATCGTGCGTGTCGCCGCCGGTGAAACCCTGTTGCAACCGGTCAGCACCGATCCGGTCCGGGCACGTTTCCGCTTCCATGACGAAGCGCCACCCACCGAAACATTCAACAGTCGCGAAGTGGCGATCCTGCGCTTGCTGGCCGGCGGTTATTCCAACAAGGAAATCGCGCGCAGCCTGTTTCTGGCCGAAGGCACGGTGAAGAACTATGTCTCCACCCTGCTCGACAAACTGGGTACGCGAGACCGGACACGCGCCGTGTTGAAGGCGATCACTTTGCGGATCATCTAACCCGCGATGCCCTGACCTCGTCGTGCTGGTCCAATACAACGCCTGCTCCGGACCCTGGCAAAGCAGATCCGTTGCGGCTCTGGAGATGACATTTGTTGCGAACGGGCCTGATCCAGTAGACATGCATCTAGAATCAGCGCATGCAGACATTCGCCGATTTCATTGAGGTGTATCCGGACACCATCGACCCGGATACCTGTGCCGCCATCTGTGCGCGGATGCGTGCGAGCGATGGCCTGCAACCCGGACGCGTGGGCGGCGGCGTGCATCCCGAGCTCAAGCGCAGCCACGACCTTCGCATCAGTGGTGATCCGCAATGGGCCGACGTGGACCAAAGATTGCAGCAGGCCGTCTTCAACGGACTGGTCAGGTACCTGCGCAGCTATCCGCAGACGCTGATCTCGCCGTTTATGCTGCAGGTCGATGGTGTTGACGGACAACCGCGACGACTACAGGCCGAAGATTTCGCGACCATGGACGACGCCGCTGTCGCCGCGCTGGTACGCACCTGCCTGCGTCCAGGCGCGATCAATCTGCAGTGGTATGCCGCTGGCGAAGGCGGTTACCCGTACTGGCATTGCGAGCTCTATCCACGCGATATCGGTGGCGAAACTCTGCACCGCCATCTGTTATGGACGCTGTACCTCAACGACGAATTCGACGAAGGTGAAACCGAGTTCCTGTTCCAGCAACGCAAGGTCGTGCCGCGTGCCGGCAGCCTGTTGATCGCCCCCACCGCGTTCACCCACACCCATCGCGGCAACGCGCCCCAGAGTGGCGACAAGTTCATCGCCACCAGCTGGATCCTGTTTCAATCGGCGCAAAAGCTCTACGCCGGGGACTGATGCTGCTGCTGGCGGCACGGATCAATCCCGTGTCGGGCGCACCATCACCCGTGGCGGCGTGGCCGCCACGGAATCCTCCCGACAGCTGTCATTCCTGCGGCGCGACACCCAGATAGCCCGCCGCCGCCGCGACCGTAGACCATAGTTCGTCATCGCGCTTGAACGAACGGTCGAACAGTGATTCGGCGGCGGCGCGGTCGCCTGCAAGCAGGTAGTAAGCACCCAGCTCGGCCATTCCTTTGCTGTCCTTGGGGTTGTCGTATACCGCGCGCTCCATCAGTGGCCTGGCTTGTTCCCACTCGCCGGCCTGGCGATACACGCGCGCGATGCGGAACAGGTCGCTGGACGCCGGCTTGTCGGCCAACACCTCATCGAAGATTGCCTTTCCTTGCGCCTTGAAGCCGCCGAGGTAGTAGACGCGACCGATCGCGATCCGCTCCCAGCTGCCTTTTCCCGCCTGCACCTTGGCCACCTCAAGCAGCGCCTGGGCGGCCTGTTGCGGGTCCTTGTCGCGGTACTGCGAGGGCTCTATTTTCTGTCCCGCATATCCGACGGTGGTCCCGCAAGCGAACAACAGACAGGCCGCCGTAATCGAACGAATTTTCATTTTTTCCCCTAGATGGATGATTGGAGCGAACGTTTTCGGATATCCCCTTCAAGCCACCGCCCTTGCCTTTCATGCGGCGACTGCAATCGGTGCGGCACCCGGACCCCTGCCGGTGGAAGACCTGTAGAACGCACCCGGCGATGGAGCTTAGCGCGTCCTGCAAGGTAACTGGCTGCGAACACGCCACGCAGGATTCGGCACATGGGGACGCGAGTCAGAACAGTTCGCCCTGCGGTGAGGGTTTGCGTGGCGCGATGAAGCGGCTGCAATCCAGTCCGCGCGGATCGCGTGCTTTGAAGCCGATTCGCTTCAGCGCCAATGCGAAACGACGTTCCAGTAATTCCGCATACACCCCCTCACCGCGCATGCGCTTGCCGAAAGTCGCATCGTAGTCCTTGCCGCCGCGTAATTGCTGCACGGTGCTCATCACGTGCGCAGCACGGTCGGGCAAGTGTGTCTGCAACCAGTCGCGGAACAGCGGCGCCACTTCATGCGGCAAGCGCAACAGCACATAGCCGGCGGAGTCGGCACCGGCTTCGTGCACGGCTTCCAGAACGGACTCCAACTCGCTGTCATTCACCCACGGAATGACCGGCGCCACCATCACCCCGACCGGCACACCGGCGTCGCGCAGGGCGCATATCGCGCGCAAACGGGAATGCGGTGCCGACGCACGTGGCTCCAGTGCAGCGGACAGGCGGTTGTCGAGTGAAGTCACCGAGAAATGCACGCGCACGAGATTTTCGCGTGCCAGTGGCGCCAGCAAGTCGATATCGCGCATGACCAGCGCGTTCTTGGTAATCAGCGAGAACGGATGCCTGGTTTCCGCCAGCACTTCAATGATCCGTCGCGTCAGCTGCAACTTGCGTTCCACCGGCTGGTAGGCATCGGTATTGATGCCCAGCGCAATCGGACTGACTTCATGGCCGGGCTTGGCCAGTTCGATGCGCAACAATTCCGGTGCGTTGGTTTTGGCGAAAATCCTGGTCTCGAAATCCAGCCCCGGCGACAAACCCAGATACGCATGCGAAGGACGCGCGAAACAATAGCTGCATCCGTGTTCGCACCCGCGATACGGATTGACCGATTGGGAAAATCCGATGTCCGGTGATTGGTTGCGGCTGATGATGCTGCGTGCGATCTCCTCGCGGACCTGCGTTCGCGGCAACACCGATGCGAATTCGGCATCTTCGCCGTCGTGCCAGCCATCATCGACCGTTTCGCTGACCGTCACTTCAAAGCGACCCGGCAAATAGCCGGTGGAACCACGACCTTTTATCAACTCGCCCATGGGCAGATCGTAATGCCGTGCTGTCTCAGGCGAGGCGACACCGGCTAATATTCGGGCATGCTCGAAATCATCAGTAACCTGTGGGACGCGCTGTGGGCCATCCCGCATCTCAAGCTGTACCTGACCCTGGCCTGGCTGTTCTACCTGATTTTTCTGTGCGGCTGGATCGTGCTGCAGAAACGCGAACCGGTGGCGACCCTGAGCTGGCTGATGGCGCTGGCGATGCTGCCCTACCTGGGCTACCTGATCTATTTCCTGCTGGGCCCGCAGAAGATCACCCGGCAGCGTTTGCGGCGCAATCATTCGCGCAAAGGCCTGGAATCGCACGAAGCTTCCTGCCCGGTGGATGCCGGCTGTTCCGAACTGGCGCTGCTGGGACAGGCCACGACCGGACTGCCTCCCTCCACGGCAACCTCGGTGCAGATGCTGGTCGATGGGGCTGCCACCTACGATTCACTGATCAATGCCATCGCCCAGGCCACCAACCACGTGCACCTGGAGTACTACATCTACATGCCCGATCAGACCGGCACGCGGCTGCGTGATGTTCTGGTGGAGCGCGCGCGCGCCGGCATCAAGGTGCGCGTGCTGCTGGATGCGGTGGGCTCCTCCAAGGTGACCCGCCGTTTCATGCAGCCGCTGACTGATGCCGGCGGTGAGTTGGCCTGGTTCCACCCGACCCGCTTTCGCCCGGCGGCGCGCAGCTGGGTCAACCTGCGCACCCATCGCAAGATCGTGGTGGTCGATGGACGGGTTGCCTTCACCGGTGGCATCAACATCACCGATGAGGAGAACGAGCGCATCCACCCCAACGCTTACCGTGACCTGCACCTGCGCCTGGAAGGCGATGTGGTGCGCAGCGTGCAGCTGGTGTTCGTAGAGGACTGGGCGTACGCCACCGGACAGAAGCGCAAAGATTTCGAAGGTACGGTGCTGTGGAAGGCGGCGGACGATGTCGCCCAAGGTGATATCGCGGTACAGACCCTGATCTCGGGGCCGGACTCATCATGGGAGGCGATCCATCGCCTGCACGTGGCCGCGATCCATGAGGCGCGTACGCGGGTGTGGCTGGTCACGCCCTACTTCGTTCCCGGGGAAGCCGCGCGCATGGCTTTGACCTCCGCCGCGCTTGGCGGCGTCGACGTACGCCTGATCGTGCCCAAGCTGAGTGATTCACGTCTGGTGACCTATGCGGCGCGTTCCTACTTTGACGAGCTGCTGGCTGCCGGCATCAAGGTTTATGAATACGGGCCGCGCCTGCTGCATACCAAAGCGCTGCTGTGCGACGACAACGTCGCGATCATTGGCAGTGCCAACTTCGATCACCGCAGCTTCCGGCTCAATTTCGAGATCTCCATGCTTTTCCGCGACCACACCATCGCCGGCACGCTTGCACAGCTGATGCAGGGTGAGATCAGCGCTGCTGAACCGGTGGACGACCAGCGCAAGCGGTCCCTGTGGCGACACCGCTTGCCCGAAGCATTGGCCCGGTTGATGTCGCCGCTGCTGTAACCGGAGCAGTGAGCCAGTTGGCGTTTCGCAACCACGAAAATAGTAGACTTTGCGCATTGTCTGGAGGGGGCGAAAATCTATGCACTGGTTATTCCTTCTGCTTGCCATAGGCACGCTGGTGGTCGCGTTGAAGACGTCCTCCATGGCGCTCATGCTGGTCTGCCTGTTGGCGTCGCTGGTTTTGTTGCTGGCCTGGATCATGGGCTGGTATGCGTCACGTGTGGGCAGCAACAGCCGCGACGAAAGTCACATGATCGATCCGATGGAACTGCGCCGCCTGCGCGAGATTGCCGAAGCGAAGAGAGCCGCTATGCCGTCGACTGAAAAGCAGCCGCCGCAGTCCTGAGTTTTCCCCCACGCTAGGAGCTGTGCGTGACCGCACTGAGCGTCAACGTCAACAAGATCGCCGTGCTGCGCAACTCGCGCGGGGGCAATGAACCCGACGTAGTCAGGGCCGCGCGCACCTGCCTGCAGTCCGGTGCCCATGGTATTACCGTGCACCCGCGCCCGGACCAGCGCCACATTCGCACCGCTGATGTGTTAGCACTGGCCGAGCTCACACGCGAGCACCAGGTTGAATTGAATGTAGAAGGCAATCCTTTCGCACCCGCACGCGAGGGTTATCCGGGGTTCCTATTTTTATGCGAACAGGTCCGGCCTGCCCAGGCCACCCTGGTACCGGATGGTGATGGACAGCTGACTTCGGACCATGGCTTTGATTTCTCCCGCGACGCCGAACGCTTGCGTCCCTTGATAGCAACACTGAAGGCGCAGGGCTGCCGGGTCAGCTTGTTCGTGGATGCAGGCGGCCCGGGTCTGGAAGCGGCGCGCGATATCGGCGCCGACCGCATCGAAATCTATACCGGCCCCTTTGCCGAGGCCCAGGCTGCCGGCAATGCCCGTGCGGCTTTGGCGGACTGCGTGAGCACGGCCCAACAGGCGCTGGCGCTGGGGCTGGGCGTGAATGCGGGGCATGACCTGAGCCAGGCCAACCTGACCGAGTTCCTGGAAAACCTGCCGCAAGTGCAGGAGGTTTCCATTGGCCACGCCTTGATCAGCGAAGCACTTTATGACGGCCTGGAACGCACGATCCACCACTATCTGGACATTCTTTCCAGACAGGCATGAAACGCGCAGCTGGGACGCAGCCGGTTGGATTCACTGGCCGATGCTGAGATTCACTATTCCGCGGTCACGCGCTTCAGCCAATGCGCTGACGACACCTTGGTAGTCAGCACCGGACGTGGCATGTACGTCGAGAACCGTGCGCGGATCGGTGATCACCGAATCCTCCAGCCTGGTGCCCAACTCGGACAAGCCCATCAAGCGCCCGTCCAGGCGATAGGAGCCGTCGTCGGCAATTTCCAGCCGCAATTGTGGTGGCTTGATCGTCTCTAAGGGATGCGCGCGTTGCGGCAGTGTTGCGGAGACGTTCTGCGTCATCAGTGGCGCCGAGACCATGAAGATCACCAACAGGACCAGCATCACGTCCACCAACGGCGTGATGTTGATTTCAGCGACAACGGAATCCCGGGCAGTTGCGGAAAAGGCCATGGCGTACTCCTTGCGATGAAGGGCAAACCCACGCTACGCCCGACTGACATTGCCCGCAAGCCCGTCTGCCTAAGACTTTCGTTGCTTCATAAACGACCACGCCGCCCGAAGGCGGCGTGGAAGCAAGCTTGTGGCGGCAGGTGAAACTTACTCCTGCTGCACGAAACCGATCTTCTGCATCTGCGCGTTCTTGGCCGCAGCCAGGACCTTGGCCATGACGTCGTACTGCGCGTCAGGGTTGGCATCGATCTGCAGCAGCGGCTGATTGGTCGGATCGCGCTGGACCTCGTTCTCCATCATCGCCTGCACGGCGTTGACCTGGACCGGGTTGTTGTTCCACGAGACCTGGCCGGACGCATCGATCTTCAGTTCGATCGGCGGCGGCGGCTCACGCAGCTGTGGTGGTGGATTGATCACGCGCTGCGGCAGGTCGACGTCGATCGGGTAGGTCATGACCGGTGCGGTCACGATGAAGATGATCAACAGCACCAGCATCACGTCCACGAGGGGCGTGACGTTGATGTCGGCCATCGGCATGCCTTTGCCGGAACCAGTTGCAAATGCCATGGCTTATTGACCTCTGTCTTTGGTGGCAACGAAGCCGACGTCGAGCATGCCCTGTTCCTGCGCGATCTTGGTCACTTCATTGATCGTGCGCATCTTGGTGGTGCGATCACCACGCAGATTCAAGGGCGGCTGCGGCGTCAACTGCGCCGCACTCGACAGGCGCGATTCAAGGATTTCCTTGCTTACACGCTCGTCACCCCAGTACAGATCACCGTTTTCCTTCACCGAAATGGTGATGGGCAACTTGCGTTTTAGCGCATCATCCGGGTCCTGGATCAGATTGGCTTCGGGAAGCTTGATCTGAACCTTGTGCGACATCAGCGGCGCCGTGATGATGAAGATGATCAACAGCACCAGCATCACGTCCACGAGGGGCGTGACGTTGATG
>JBDTZK010000414.1:0-2916 GCA_040005195.1 Pseudoxanthomonas sp. | reverse complement strand
CCCACCGCCTGCCACAGCACCGCGCCGTAATAGAACACCACGTTGATACCGACCAGTTGCTGGAAGGTGGCCAGGCCGATACCCACCCAGACGATCGGGCGCAGCTTGCCGGTGGACTTGCTGACCAGATCGGACAGGCGCGGGCGATGATCTTCGGACAGTGAGGCGCCGATCTCCTGCAACTTCAACTGCGCTTCGGCCGGACCGTACAGCCGGGTCAGTACCTGCTCGGCATCGGCACGGCGGTGCTTGACCATCAGGTAGCGCGGGCTCTCCGGGATGAACATCAGCGCCACCAGGAAGATCGCTGCCGGCAGGATCTCCATCCAGAACATCCAGCGCCAGGCCTCGAAGCCCAACCACAGCGGGTTGATCGAGGCGCCGGCATGCTTGGCCAGCAGGTAGTTGCTGAGGAAGGCAATGAACAGGCCGCTGATGATCGCGATCTGCTGCACGGTGGCCAGCCGGCCACGGTAGCGGGCCGACGACACTTCGCTGATGTAGGCCGGTGACATCACGCTGGCCGCGCCCACGGCCAGGCCGCCGAGCACGCGATACAGCACGAACTCCAGCGAGCCGGTGGCAATGCCCGAGCCCCAGGCCGAGATCAGGAAGAACACGGCCGATACGATCAGTACCGCACGGCGCCCGTACAGGTCGGCCATACGACCGGCAAAGAACGCGCCCACTGCACAGCCCAGCAACATCGAGGCCACGTTGAACCCGGTGCCTACCGAGTCGGAGTCGAAAGCCTGTTGCAGGCCATCGACGGTGCCATTGATGACGCCGCTGTCAAAACCGAACAGGAAGCCGCCGATGGTGGCCACGCAACTGATCAGGATGATGAACCTGGTGTTCTCGCCGCTAGCGGCTGCTGAAGTGCTCATGGGTTTGCCTTGGTTGTCGTATCAACAAAAAACATTCCGTAGAGCGGGGCTTGCCCCGCTCTACGGGGTCTGGTCAGCGCAGCAGGTACTGGTTCAACAGGTTCTCGTAGCGCTCCTGCTTGCCGCTGAACTGCTGTGGCTCGCCCTGTTTGAGCGCCAGCGCGTGCAGATCGGCCAGCGACAGCTTGCCCTGCTCGAAGTCGCGGCCGGCGCCGGCATCGAAGCTGGCATAGCGCGCGGTGCGCCACTGCTCCCAGGGGGAGTCGTTCAACAGCCCGTGTGCCACTTCCAGGCCGCGTGCGAATGAATCCATGCCACCGATGTGGGCAATGAACAGGTCCTCCAGGTCGGTGGACTCACGACGCACCTTGGCATCGAAGTTCAGGCCGCCTTCCAGGCCGCCCTGGCGCAGCACCACCAGCATCGCCCCGACGGTGTCGTACAGATCGCTGGGGAACTGGTCGGTGTCCCAGCCGTTCTGTGCGTTGCCGCGGTTGGCATCGATGCTGCCGAGCAGGCCGTGGTCACTGGCCACCTGCAGGTCGTGTTCGAAGGTATGACCCGACAGGGTGGCGTGGTTGGCTTCGATATTGAGCTTGAAGTCCTTGTCCAGCCCGTGCTGCTGCAGGAAGCCGGCCACCGTGGCGCTGTCGAAATCGTACTGGTGCTTCATCGGCTCCATCGGCTTGGGCTCGATCAGGAAATTACCCTTCAGGCCAATGCTGCGGCCGTAATCACGCGCCATGGTCAGGAAGCGGGCGAAGTGATCGACCTCGCGCTTCATCTGCGTGTTGTGCAGCGAGGCATAACCTTCGCGACCGCCCCAGAACACGTAATGCTCGCCGCCCAGCTCAACGGTGGCCTCCAGTGCCGCCTTGACCTGCACCGACGCACGGGCCACCACGGCGAAGTCCGGGTTGGTCGAGGCACCGTTCATGTAGCGCGGGTGCGAGAACAGGTTGGCCGTGCCCCACAGCAGCTTCATACCCGTGGCCTGCTGGCGCTCCTTGGCCAACGCCACCATGTGCTTGAGGTTCTTCTCGTACTCGCCGATGTCGTCTGCATCGGGCGACAGGTCGATGTCGTGGAAGCACCAGTACGGCACGCCCAGCTTGGTGAAGAACTCGAACGCCGCATCGACCTTGGCCTCGGCCATCGCCAGCGGTGAACCGGCTTCCCACGGGAACTGGCGCGTGCCCGGACCAAACGGGTCATGCCCGGCATTGCAGAACGTATGCCAGTAGCACACCGCAAAACGCAGGTGCTCGGCCATGGTCTTGTCGCCGATCTTCCTGTTGGCCTCGTAGACCTTGAAAGCCAACGGATTGTCAGAACCGCGTCCCTCGAAAGGAATGCGGCCAATGCCGGGGAAATATTCCTTGGCGCCGGTGAAAGGGGTTGTGCTCATGGTGCGATGTTCCTGTGGTTATGCGTGTGGGGGTATGAAAGTCGGGTCACGCGGCGTAGAGCTGCTCGACGGCGACAAGATGATCAAGGAACCGCTGGTACGGCTCCTGATAGGCATTGACGTGTTGCGGATGCGGACTGCAGGCCAGCGAATCGTCAAAACTGACATGCGCATCCACTAGCTCAGCGAAACTGATTTCGCTGCCTTGCGAATGTGAAAACGACCAGAGCGCCTGAAGTGCTGCGCCCAATGCGGCGCCTTCGGCATTGCAGGGAACCTGCACAGGAATTCCGAAGATGTCAGCGACCAGCTGGCGCCACGCGGCGCTGCCTGCGCCACCGCCGGTAAGCACGATGTGGTCGAACTCCATGCCGGCCGACACGAAGGCTTGGAAGCCAAGCTTCAGGGTATAGGTCGCACCCTCCATGGCCGCGCGATAGAAATTGGCGGCAGTGGCGTTGTGTGGTGTCAGGCCCGTGAGTGCGCCCTTGGCAAGGGGCAAGTCGGGCGTGCGTTCGCCATTGAGGAAAGGAAGCAGTGTTATGCCACCCGCTCCGGGCTCGGACGCATGGATATGGCGGTCTCCGTCTTTGCTGCTGAACCCGAACATCCTGGCGACCG
>JBDTZK010000413.1:0-2924 GCA_040005195.1 Pseudoxanthomonas sp. | reverse complement strand
GCGACGATACGTTGTGCCGCGCGGTCATCGCGGCGTTCGACTACGTCGAGCGCAGCTTCCAGCTGGGCGACGGCCATCCCGCCCATGTGCAGGATTTCATTGACCAGGCGACGCTGTTCCTCGTCGTAGCTCTTGACGATGTGTTCGTTGGGTTGGATAGACATGGTGTTTTCCTGGAGTGCGGCTGGTTTCAAACGGTTCTTGGGTGGCCATCCATGGCGCGGCATCGGCTTTGAATATTCCGCCCTGTCGTTCCAAGGCCGGCGTTGCTGACACCTCAGGCGCCTTGGTGGCGCCCGATGCGTGTCTCTCTCACCCGAACCTGCCGGTGATGTAATCTTCCGTCTGCTGTTTCTTCGGGCTTGAGAAGATGTTGGATGTCACGTCATGTTCGACCAGGTCGCCCAGATACATGAAGGCGGTGTAGTCGGAAACGCGCGCCGCCTGCTGCATGTTGTGGGTGACGATGGCGATGGTGTAGTCCTTCTTCAGTTCTTCGACCAGTTGCTCGATGCGGCTGGTTGAAATGGGGTCCAGTGCGGACGTCGGTTCGTCCAGTAGCAGCACGTCGGGCTTCAAAGCCACGGCGCGTGCAATGCACAGGCGTTGTTGCTGGCCACCGGAAAGCCCCAGTGCGCTCTGTCCCAGCTTGTCCTTCACTTCACCCCACAGCGCGGCCTGGTTCAGCGCCTGCTCGACACGGTCATTCATGTCGGCCTTGCTGATCTTCTCGTGGTGACGGATTGCATAGGCTACGTTTTCGTAGATGGTCATTGGAAATGGCACCGGCTTCTGGAACACCATGCCGACCTTGCTGCGCAGGCGATTCATCGGGTACTTGGGTGACAGGATATTCTCGCCATCCAGGATCACTTCGCCTTGCGCCGTCATCTTCGGGTACAGCGCGTAGATGCGGTTGAAAATGCGCAGCAGCGTCGACTTGCCACAACCCGAAGGACCGATCAGCGCAGTCACCCGCTTTTCAGGAATTTCCAGGTTGATGCTCTTGAGCGCATGGAACTTGTCGTAATAGAAATCCAGCCCCTTCGCTTCCAGCTTGACCGGCGACGGCGGGATCGCGCCGCGTTCGGTGGTCACCGTGGTGATCCGCTGGGTGGAGTCGTTGCGTTGAACGTCGTTCATGGCCGGGTCCGAGGAAAGGTTAGTCATTGGAGATCTTGTTTCGCAGCAGGACGCCGCGTGCAGTAAGACTGATGAGCAGCACGAACACGGTGAGCACCAGGGCGCCAGCCCAGGCCAGTGTCTGCCACGATTCATACGGGCTGCCGGCAAACTGGTTCATCACCACCGGCACGCTGGCCATGGGTTGGGTGACATCGGCATTCCAGTATTGGTTGCCGAACGCAGTGAACAGCAGTGGCGCGGTCTCGCCGCTTATCCGTGCCAGGGCCAGCAGAATGCCGGTGACGATGCCGGCCGAGGCGCTGCGGTACAGCACCTGCATGATGACTTTCCATTGTGGAACGCCCAGCGACAGCGCTGCTTCGCGCATCTGCGTGGGCACCAGACGCAGCATCTCGTCGGTGGTGCGCACCACGACCGGCAGCACGATGAAGGCCAGTGCCAGCGCGCCGGCCAGTGCGGAGAAGCTGCCGCCGAACTGCATGATGAAAAGCGTGTACACGAACAGGCCCAGCACGATCGAAGGCGCCGACAACAAAATGTCGTTGACGAAGCGCACCACGGTGCCGGCCTTGCGCGCGTTGCCATATTCGGCCAGCCAGGTGCCGGCCAGCACGCCGAGCGGTGTGCCGATCAGGATCGCCAGACCGCACATGACCGCGCTGCCGAAAAACGCATTGGCCAGACCGCCTTCCTGCATCGGTGGTGGCGTCATCTGGGTGAACAGGTTGACGTCGATCCCTGCGATGCCCTTGGCGACCAGGGTCCACAGGATCCAGCCCAGGAAGAACAAACCGAACATTGCAGTGGCACACGACAGCAACAGCGCGATGACATTGGTGACGCCGCGGCGTCGGTACAGCCCTGCGGAGGCGTTGCTGGTACTCATCAGTTGCCCTCCTTGCGCGAGAGTTGCATCAGCATGTAGCGGGCGATGGCCAGCACGATGAAGGTCACGATGAACAGCACAAAGCCCAGCAGTAACAACGCCGAGCGATAGGTGTCAGTGGCTTCACCAAAGTCGTTGGCGATCAGTGCGGCGATGGTGGTGCCAGGTTCCAGCAACGACGCCGACAGGCTCACGGTGTTGCCAATGACGAATGCCACCGCCATGGTTTCACCCAGTGCGCGTCCCAGGCCCAGGAAGATGCCGCCGATCACCGCGCTGCGGGTATACGGCAGCACGATGTCCCAGCTGACTTCCCACTTGGTCGAACCCAATGCGTAAGCCGATTCCTTCAGCCGCGTCGGCACGGTCAGGAACACTTCGCGCATCACCGAACTGATGAAGGGAATGACCATGATCGCCAACACGAAGCCTGCGGTCAGCATGCCGATGCCCAATGGCGGACCGCGGAAGAACACGCCGATATAGGGAATGGTGCCGATGTGGTCGTTGAGCCACGGAGTACCGTATTCCGTCATCACTGGCACCAGTACGAACAAGCCCCACATGCCGTAGATGATCGACGGAATGCCAGCCAACAGTTCGATCGCCGTGCCCACCGGGCCGCGCAACCAGCGCGGCGCCACTTCGGTCAGGAAGAAGGCAATGCCAAAGCTCACCGGCACGGCGATCAACATCGCGATCACCGCGGTGACGACGGTGCCGTAGATCGGCGCCAGTGCACCGTATTTGTTTTCCACCGGGTTCCATTCGGAGGAGTAGAAGAAACTCAGGCCCTGCGTTTGCAGGACTTCGCGACCACCCCAGAGCATGGAGAGAGCAGCGGTGGCCAAGGCCACCAGCACGAAGGCCACGGTGGCGGTCAGCAACCAGC
>JBDTZK010000036.1:0-9809 GCA_040005195.1 Pseudoxanthomonas sp. | reverse complement strand
ACTGATCACCGCCATCATCCGGCCGTTCAAGCTAGACGAGGTTCGAGAATCCTTGTCGCAAGCGGGCGTGTCCGGCATCACCGTCACCGAAGTCAAAGGCTTCGGGCGGCAGAAGGGCCATACCGAGTTGTATCGCGGCGCCGAGTACGTCGTCGATTTCCTGCCCAAGATCAAGATCGAAACCGTGGTCACCGACGAACGACTGGAAGCCGTAATCGAGGCCATCCAGCAGGCGGCGGGCACCGGCAAGATCGGCGACGGCAAGATCTTCGTCACCGCCGTCGAACAGGTCATCCGCATCCGCACCGGCGAAGTCGGCGCGGACGCACTCTAAACCCCACTCGGAGCCCCATATGAAGACTCGTCTCTCCGGGTGGAAAACCCGACTGCAAGTACTAGGCCTTGCCGCGCTGTGCTGCGTGGCATTGGGCACCGGTTTCGGCGCCATGGCGCAGGAAACCGCAACACCTCCCGCTGAAACCACCGCCGTACCGGCCGATCCCGCCGCAATGCCTCCTGCCACGGAAGTCGTGGCCGAAGTCGTCACCGACGTGGCCACACCTGCCGAAGCACCTGCCGAGCCCGAAGTGGTACCCGTGGTCGACAAAGGCGACGTCGCCTGGATGCTCACCTCCACGCTGCTCGTCCTGCTGATGACCGTGCCCGGCCTGGCCTTGTTCTACGGTGGCCTGCTGCGCTCCAAGAACGTGCTATCCGTGCTCATCCAGGTGATCACGGTGTTCTCGCTGCTGGTGATCCTGTGGGTGATCTATGGCTACAGCCTCGCATTTTCGGGTGGCGGCGCGTGGATCGGCAATCTCGACAAGGCCATGTTGAAAGGCGTTGGCGTGGACACCTTGGCAGACACATTCTCCGCAGGCTTCAAGCTGCCTGAGTATGTGTTCATCGCCTTCCAGGCCACCTTCGCCGGCATTACCGGCGCACTCATCGTCGGTGCTTTCGCCGAACGCGTGAAGTTCGCCGCAGTGCTCCTGTTCGCGGTGATCTGGTTCACCTTCAGCTATCTGCCGATCGCGCACATCGTGTGGTCCGGCCCCGGCTATCTGTTCGGCAAAGGCGCGCTCGATTTCGCCGGTGGCACCGTCGTGCATATCAATGCGGGCGTCGCTGGTCTGGTCGGCGCCTACTTCGTCGGCAAGCGCGTGGGTTTCCGCAAGGAAGCCTTGAAGCCGCACAACGTCACCCTGACTTTCGTTGGCGCCTCGCTGCTGTGGGTGGGCTGGTTCGGCTTCAATGCCGGCTCGGCGCTGGAAGCCAATGCCACTGCGGCGCTGGCCTTCCTCAACACGCTGCTGGCCACCGCTGCGGCCGTGCTGGCCTGGGGCCTCACCGAGAAGATCACTCGCGGCAAGCTGTCCGCGCTGGGCGTGGCGTCCGGTGCAGTTGCTGGCCTGGTGGGCATCACGCCTGCGGCCGGCAGCGTGGGTCCGTTCGGTGCGATTGCCATTGGTGTGGCGGCTGGCGTGATCTGCGTCTGGGGCGTGACCGGGCTGAAGAAGCTGCTCAATGTCGATGACACGGCCGACGTGTTCGGCGTACACGGCATTGGTGGCATCGTGGGCGCGCTGCTGACTGGCGTGTTCACTGCGCCGTCGCTGGGCGGCACGGGTGCCGCGGACTACAGCATCGCCAACCAAGTCACGACGCAGGCGCTGGGCGTGGGCCTGACCATCGTCTGGATCGGCGTGGTGTCGATCGTCGGTTTCCTGATCGCGAAGATGGTGTTCGGTCTGCGCGTCAGCGAAGAAGCCGAGCGCGAGGGTCTGGACATCACCTCGCACGGCGAAGCGGCCTACGAGGCCTGATGGCACGTCGGGGGCGGCCTTGCACTAAACTGGTGCAATGCCGTTCCCGACCTCGCCCGCTGTGATGAAAGAAGCACCGGCCACCGACCTGCTGAGCACGGCGGTGGCCTGGGCGGACGCCCAGGGCAAGATTCTGGGCGTCAATCCCGCCTTTGCGCGCTGGATGGGTGTCAGCGCACGACGCCTGCTGGGGCAATCCCTGGCGACTATGGAAACGGACGGCGACGCGATGGCGCGGCTTTTCTCGGAACCCTACCTCCCGGACACCAATCCCGACGTGCTGCGACTGCATCGCATGGCACTGTGCCTGCCCGGAGAGTCCCCACGTTTTGCCGAAGGCTGGCTGCGTCGCCTCGAGGATGATCGCTGGGTGCTGGAAGCGCATCCGGTGGATGAATTTCCCGCACTGGACCCGACCCAAGTCTTGCCCAGTGCCTTGAGTGCGGCCCCGAAAGGGCTGGCCCATGAATTACGCAACCCGCTCGCCGGCCTGAAAGGCGCGGCGCAGCTGCTGGCGCGCCGCGCGCTGCACCGCGACAACAACGAGGACGAGCGCGAACTGATTGGCCTGATCGAATCGGAAATCGAGCGCCTCAACGGCCTGCTTGACCAATTGCTGTCGCCTTCGCCGCAACGCCCGCACACCGCGATGAACATCCACGTGGTACTGGAGCGCGTGTTGCGCCTGGCCGAAACCGAAGGGGGCTGGTCGGTGCGCCTGCAACGTGACTACGACCCCAGCATTCCCGAATTCCCCGGCGACGCCGACCGCATGACCCAGGCGGTGTGGAACCTGGTACGCAATGCGATCCAGGCGGGCGCCGCCAGCGTGACCTTGCGCACGCGGGTCGAACATGGCGTGCGCATCCATGACCACCCGCAGGCAATGGCGCTGCGCGTGGAAATCATTGACGACGGCAAGGGTGTGCCGGAAGAACTGGCAGAACATCTGTTTCTGCCGCTGGTCAGCGGACGTGCCGAAGGCAGCGGGCTGGGCCTTGCCCTGGCGCAACAGGTGGCGCGCGAACACCGCGGCTCGCTGACCTACCGCTCGCGGCCCGGGCATACGGTGTTCACGCTGTTATTGCCGCAGCAGGAAGACCACCGCCCCGAAGATCGGTTCCTGCAAGAGCAGCTCCTGCAAGAGCAGCTTCTGCAAGAGCAGCATCAGGAAGCATCGGTACCGGAGGCATCACGGCATGTCCATTGACCCGGCTTTCTTCGCGCCCGCAGCGCCGAATGCGCAACGCATCTGGGTGGTCGACGATGACCGCTCGGTCCGCTTCGTACTGTCCACGGCGCTGCGCGATGCCGGGTACGCGGTCGATGGTTTCGACAGCGCGGCCTCGGCCCTGCAGGCGCTGGATGCACGTGGCGCACCGGATCTGTTGTTCACCGATGTACGCATGCCCGGCGATGACGGGCTGGTACTGCTGGACAAATTGAAGCTGGCACATCCACAGCTGCCGGTGATCGTGATGTCGGCCTATACCGATGTGGCCAGCACGGCGGGCGCGTTCCGTGGTGGCGCCCATGAATTCCTGTCCAAGCCCTTCGATCTGGACGATGCCATCGCGCTGGCGGCGCGCACCTTGCCCGATGCGGCCGATGCTGCACCGGACGGCGCATCCGAAGGGCCACCCGCGACAGCGGCCACTGGCGAGCTGATCGGCGACACACCGGCCATGCGCGCGTTGTTCCGCGCTATCGGCCGGCTGGCACAGGCGCCCTTGTCGGTGCTGGTCACTGGCGAAACCGGTACCGGCAAGGAACTGGTGGCCCATGCGCTGCACCGCGAATCGCCGCGCGCACGCAAGCCCTTCATTGCACTCAATACCGCCGCCATTCCTGCCGAGTTGCTGGAAAGCGAACTGTTCGGCCACGAGGCAGGCGCGTTCACCGGGGCGCAGCGCCGCCATATCGGACGCTTTGAACAGGCCGATGGTGGCACGCTGTTCCTGGATGAAATCGGTGACATGCCACTGCCGTTGCAGACGCGCCTGCTGCGCGTGCTGGCCGAAGGCGAATTCTTTCGCGTAGGTGGCCGTGAGCTGATCCGCGTGGATGTACGTGTGGTTGCCGCGACCCACCAGAATCTGGAATTGCTGGTGGCCGACGGCCGCTTCCGCGCCGACCTGCTGCATCGTCTGGATGTGGTGCGCCTGCAACTGCCGCCGTTGCGTGAACGACGCGGCGACGTGGCACAGCTGGCGGAAAATTTTCTGGCCATCGCCTCGCGCAAGCTCGGTGCGCCGGCCAAGCGCTTCGCCACGCCCGCACTGGAAATGCTGCGCGCCTACGACTGGCCTGGCAACGTGCGCGAACTGGAGAACGTGTGCTGGCGACTGGCAGCGATGGCGCCCGGCGAAACCATTACCGCTTTTGACCTGCAAGGTGTATTGACCCATGCCTCGTCCGGTGCGGCACCTGTAACTGCATGGGATCAGGCGCTGGCCGCCTGGGCCCAGGCGCGGTTGGCCGAAGGTGCCGAAGGCCTGCATGCCGAAGCGCGCGAGCTTTTCGACCGCACGCTGCTGGAAGTGGCACTCCAGTTCACCCAGGGCCGGCGTGCCGAAGCCGCGACCCGGCTGGGTGTTGGCCGCAATACGGTGACCCGAAAACTGGGGCCAGGCCGCAAGCGGCGTTGAGCCTGCCAGCACTTGCCTGGTGGGTTCCAGTGACTCTGTCGCACCAGGTTTCAGGCCTGCATCAAGCGCGATAGCGGGAGGCGTGCAGGGTTCCTGAAACAGCGTGCTTCAACCGGCACGCCACCCACGGGGAATGAGAACACCGCAACGCCCTGGTGCGCGGGTGACACGAGCACTTTCATTCCCGATAAACGCCATGGCGGTTACGGTCCTCACAAACCTCAATGGAGAAATGCGATGCGTATTGCCCTGATGGCCATGGCCACGGCTGTTTTCCTGACTGCCTGCGGTTCGTCCACGCTACCCAAAGCCGCTGCGCCTGCCGCATCCCCCGTCTCCACGACCAGCACTGCCAAGCAAGCGGTCGTGAACCTGGCGTCAGCCTCGGGCAGCCTGGTCAGTGGCAAGATCACCGCCATGCCGATGACCGGTGGTGTGCATCTCACCGGTACCGTCGGTGGATTGCCACCCAACAGCACCCACGGCTTCCACGTGCATGAGAAGGGCGATTGCAGCGCAGCAGACGCCAGCAGCGCGGGGCCGCACTTCAATCCACTCGCTGCCGCGCATGGCAAGGCTGAAAGCGGCGCGCACCATGCCGGCGACATGGACAACGTGGTTGCCAATGCCGAAGGCATCGTCACCGTGAACGTGCACGTGACGGGCGTCACGCTGGGCGGTGGCGCGGCCAATGACATTGCGGGTCGCGCCCTGGTCGTGCATGCCGCCGCCGATGATTACACCAGCCAGCCCGCCGGCAATGCAGGCGCGCGCGTGGCTTGCGGCGTGATCAAGGTCACCCAGTAACGCGCTGCAGGCGATTCTGGATTAAGGAAATGAAATTCCCAGGGCGACGCAAGTCGCCCTGGGACCAATTTCTCTTTGCTCAGGTTTTCAGCGCTTCACGCGCATCGGCCTGGGCCGGACAATACGCAAACGTCACCGGAATCCCGTGTGCTTCCAGGACCGCGGCAATCTGCCGTTGGCGTGCCTGGAAATAGTCATACGCCTGTTGCAGCGCGTCGACTCCGTCAGGCATCAAGCCGACATGTCGTTCCTGCCATGCCGCAGGATCCAGCAATGCGATCTGCACGCCACCGTCGGCATAGCGCAACAAAGGCTCGGGCGGTTCATCCATCCATTCCTCTTCATCGGGCGCCAACAGCGCGGTCTCGATGACGGGCCAAAGGCGTTGCAATCCCTGATGCTGATACTGCATGGCCATGATCGCAGTCAGGTCGTGGACGGTCAGATAACGCGCGTGTTCGACTGGGGCCGCAAACGCGTCCTGCGCCAGCAAGGCGGTATCGGCCGCAGCCATGCCGCGGTCCAGCAATACTTCTTCAAAACTTTCCTGCAGTGCCTGTACCGACTCCGTTTCACCGGTCAGCAGGAACGGCAGCACGCGCATCTGACCGCCGTGCAGGTCTGGATCAGCCATGAACGGCAGTGGCACCATGCCTTGGGTATCGGCGCCGAAAGCGATGACGCGTGGTCCTTGCCCGCGGCCGGGTGCCCGCTGGTGCAGTTCTTCCAGGCGCCTGTGCAGCGGCCAGCCCGGGCGCAGCACTTCAGCCGGGTCGAAATGGGCCGCAGCGAAGCTCAGGTCCAGACCGGTCGCGCCAGGCACCAGCTTCCCCAGGTCGCGCGCCAGCAATTCCACCAGCTGGCCGGCCTGCGCCTGCGGCAGTGCCGCGACAGCGGGCACATGGCCAGCCGTCAACTCGATCGCGAATACACCCATCAGGTTCGTCACCATCAGTGGCTCACCCGCTGATCACGTGTATTTGATTGCCCTGTTTTTGCCGGAATATTCATCACATGTGCCTGCATTTCATGAACACCGAAGTCTGCTTGCTTCATTGTCAGGTTGGCCCGGTGCCGTAGCGGCATTACACTTTCATTATGCCCGTTGCATGCGACGGGCCGGTTATACCGCCTTTACATCTGCTCCAGTCTGCGAGGTCATCCATGTCAGCAGTCCGTCCTGTCGCCATCCTCGGCGGCGTTCGCATTCCCTTCTGCCGCCAGAACACCGCGTATTCGGATGTCGGCAATCTGGGCATGTCGGTCCGCACCCTGGGCGCGCTGGTGGAACGCTTCGGCCTGCACGGCCAGCAACTGGGTGAAGTGGCAATGGGCGCGGTGATCAAGCATTCCAGCGACTGGAACCTGGGTCGTGAGGCCACGCTGTCCTCCGGCCTGTCGCCGCTGACGCCGGGCATCACCCTGCAGCGCGCCTGCGGCACCAGCCTGGATTCCATCATCACCATAGGCAACAAGATCGCACTTGGGCAGATCGAATCGGGTATCGGTGGCGGTTCCGATACCACGTCCGAAGTGCCTATCGTCTATGGCAAGAAGCTGCGCGCGCGCCTGTTGGCCGCCAACCGCGCCAAGACCACCGGCGACAAGATCAGGACGCTCGTCAAAGGCTTCAAGTTCGGCGAACTCAAGCCTGAATTCCCCGGCGTGGCCGAGCCGCGCACCGGCAAGAGCATGGGCGATCACTGCGAAGACATGGCCAAGCAGTGGAGCATCTCGCGCGATTCGCAGGACGAGCTCGCCGTCGCCTCGCATCACAAGCTGGCCGCGGCCTATGAGCGCGGTTTCTTCGACGACCTGATCGCGCCGTTCCGCGGCCTTGAGCGCGACAACGTCCTGCGTGCGGATACGTCGCTGGAAAAGCTGGCCACATTGAAGCCTGCGTTCGACAAGACCTCCGGGCGCGGCACGCTTACCGCCGCCAACTCCACGCCGCTGACCGATGGCGCGGCCGCCGTGCTGCTGGCCAGCGAGGAGTGGGCGAAGGCGCATGGCCACGAGCCGGTGGCCTACCTGCGCGACGCCCAGGTAGCGGCGGTTGATTTCGTGCATGGCGAAGGCCTGCTGATGGCACCCACCATTGCGGTGCCGGAAATGCTCAAGCGCCACAACCTGACCCTGCAGGATTTCGACCTCTACGAAATCCACGAAGCCTTCGCCGCGCAGGTGTTGTGCACGTTGCGCGCATGGGAAAGCGAGGACTACTGCAAGACGCGCCTGGGCCTGGACGCCCCGATGGGCAGGATTGACCCGGCCAAGATGAATCCCAACGGTTCCTCGCTGGCCACCGGCCATCCCTTCGCCGCCACCGGTGCGCGGATCATCGCGACTGTGGCCAAGGAGTTGCAGCAGCGTGGCGGTGGCCGTGCACTGGTGTCCATCTGCACTGCCGGTGGCATGGGCGTGGTTGCGATCGTCGAGCGCTGAAACAAGCGGCACCCACCTCCAACCCCATGCACAGGGTTGACGCGTTGTAACCTTGCACGACGCGCGGCAATTCGCTGCGCGGCCTTGCCGGGAACAATACAAGATGCAAACACGCAATTTGATCCGCACCGCGCTGGGCTGCGCGCTCATCGTGGGCCTGATTGCCTGCGCCAAACACGAGCAGGGCGCCGAAGCGTCCATGGAAGCCGCCAGTCCTGCCGACATGGCCGCCGATGCCGGCGGCGCAGGCGCATCCAAAGCCAGCGCCCCGTCGCCGACTGAAGCGCAGATCACCTCCAGCGCCGCGACCTACAGCGATGCGCAACGCAAGTTCATCCGCACCGCACAGGCGAAATTCCGGGTCAAGGATGTCTACCGGTCGGCGCTGGCGATCGAGGATGCGGTGGCGGCCAAAGGCGGGTTCGTGGTCAAGAACGACATCGACACCAACATCGATGCGATCCGCAAAAGGTCACTGGGCAATGGCCAGCTGGTAGAGCTGGCCGAATACACCGTGCGTGGTGAGTTGACGGTGCGTGTTCCCAGCGAGAAAACCCAGGCGTTCCTGCGTTCGATCATCGGGCAGATGGAGTTCCTGGATACGCGCAGCTTCGCCGCCAACGATGCGCAGTTCGCCCTGCTGCGCGAGCAGCTGGCCTACCAGCGCAACCAGGAAGCGCAGCAGGAACTGGGCGATGCGAAGGACGAGGGCGGCAAGCTAAGCCAGAAGGCGGCGGTGATCTCGGCCCGCAACGACGCCAAGTCCGGGCGCGACGAAGCCCTGATCGTGCAGAAGGAATTCGAGGACCGGGTGGCGTTTTCCACGCTGGATCTTTCGCTGTATCAGTTGCCGAAACTGCGGCGCACAGAAATAGCGGACATGGAGGCCGCTGTGCGCGACAACGGTCCGGGCTTCTTTACCCGCCTTGGCAAATCGCTGAGCGCGGGCTGGTTTGGCCTGCTGGAGGTGGCATTGCAGGTGATCAAGCTGTGGCCGCTGTGGTTGGTGCTGCTGCTGGGTGTTGCGCTGGCAAGGCGTTGGCGCAGGAAGTGATTCCACAGACCGTGATTGCCCCAACGACAGGACTATTTGCATGAGCGAGCCCAGCCGATTCTTTCGTTGGATATACCGTCTGCTGGGCATCGGCGGGCTGTGCCTGCTGCTGGCCATCGGCTACATGATCATCGCGGGTGAAATCTCCAGCCGGCGCTGGCAGCAGCGTGACACGGTCACGATGGAGAAAACGACCGCTGATGGGAGCAAGGTGGAAGAAACCCTGCGTTTCGGTGACGTGGCAGCGATCCGTGGATCGCCGATGCGCATGATCAAGGTGGAGTCCCAGCTTGAGCGCGGCGCGCGGCTCGGTCTTTCTTCAGGCGGGTATGGTTGGAATTTCCGTACCCGCAATCTGGTCTTTCTGCCTGCGAACGGAGTCGCGGCGAAATGGCTGTTCAAGGACAACGAGCAGTATTTCGGCGAAGTCGAGCAGCTTTGCGTCTGCGCGGATGGCGTTAAAAGTCCGACATTGGCGTTGTATTTCGAGATCGCACACGGCGACGGTGATCGCCGTCCCGGCGTGGTGCTGCCTGCCGCCACGCGGGTCGATGGCAGCGGCTACACGCCGTTGGGAACACCGGTCGCGCGCGTGCTGGACAAGGACGTGAGCGAAGATGGAATGGTTCTGGGTCTGCTGGTCGAAGACAACGGAAAGCTGCTTTACCGGCAGTTCTCGCTGCCGGACTTCGCACCCGTCTCAGAACAGCTGGTCACACAGTTACAGCGTAAATAGTGCCGGTATGGCAGGGCCTCAGCCGCGCAGGCGCGGGACGCCATGCGCGTCGCGTTCTTCAACCACGGCTTCGTCGTGAATCTTCTGTTTCAGGTCGCGGCCCGGCAACTCCACGGTCGTTTCGCCACGCTTTGCATTCAAGGCATTGGCATAGCTGCGCCGTGCGAGTTCTTCCTGTCCGGCCGCAGTGAAGCCGTGGCCCAGTTCTTCCCAGGCGTCGGCGCTGGCGCCTTGGGCCAACGCGCGGTGCAGGAATTCCTGCGCCTGTGGCCATTGGCCTTGCTGTCGCGCCA
>JBDTZK010000412.1:0-2927 GCA_040005195.1 Pseudoxanthomonas sp. | reverse complement strand
GGCAGGCACCAGCTCAACGACATGATCGCCAGGCTGCAGGCGATAACCCGGCAGGCGCAGCAAGTGCGATTCGGCCAGTTGCACAACCGCCGCCGCCGCATCGGGTGCAACACGCCAATGAAGTGCCAGGTTGGCGCCTTTGTCTTCAACCAGAATCCCGGGATGGCGTTCGGCCAACTGCAGCGCATCCTGCCGAAGTGCAGCCAATGCATCGCCATTGCGCGCGGGTTGCGTGACTGTTACGCCGCGAAATTGCTGGCCATGCAGGCCGGCTGCGGGAAACTTGCGCGGCGAAAACAGCCGGTCAAGTTCGGACAGCGGCCTGCCGCTGACCAGGGCCAGTGCACCGCACAACCGGTCACTTACCCGTCCGATGGTGTCCAGGGCATCTAGCGGCAGGCGGACGAGCTCCGGACGGAGCTCGAATTCGAGCAGGGTGCCATCCACGTCCAGAAACAATGCACAGGCATTGTCCAGCAACGGAGGTGGCGGGCGGCGAAAGAGAGTCGCTTGAGCCATGCAGACATTGTTGCAGTGCGGGAGTGAACAGTTTGTTCAAGGCATCGCTGTTCGTGGCCGCTACGTCTGCAGGCAGGCCACAGCACCCGCAACACTCAACGCGCAGCAGGCACCTTGGAAGGCGCACGCAAGCACAACCAGATCGTCTGTACGGTCAGCAACACGGCCAGCATCAGTGCGATCCATGCCGCCGTACCCGCGCCCGGCAGGTCGGCCGCAGACTGCTTCACGTACACCGCGACCAGTGCCCACACCGCTGCCGCGGCATAGGCCACGTTGCAGCGCATGCGCTGGTTCAAAACCAGCAACAGGATTGCGGCGAGGGCGAAGAGCACGACACTCCAGCCCAGCATGTCGCTGGTCGGCAACAGCCGGTAGGCCACGATCACCTGCGCTGTGTTGAGAGTGGCGGCCAGCGACAACCAGCCCGCATGCAGAGACAACGGCAGCCACGCGCACCAGCGCTGGCCCGCTTCCGGCTGGAAGTCGCGCGACAGGCGCAGTGCGCAGATCGCCAGGCAGGCCAGGCTGGACCAGATGATCAGCAGCGCCAGCCAGTACAGCTGCTGTGAAAATACCGGCATCCACAACGCGGTCAGCGCAAAGCCCATCGTGGCCGGCAGCCGGATGCGGGAGACCACGCCATCGGGACGTCGCTTCGACGACAGTTGCCAGAAGCCGAACACCACGTCCAGGAGGAAGATCAAGCCCCAGATCGCAAAAGCGTAACCGGCGGCTACCACCAGCGTCGGATAACGGTCAGAGAGCGCTCCGTTGGTGGGCCCGAATGCCTCCTGTTGCGAAAACCACGACACCAGCGGCATGGCGAGGGACAGCAGCAACACCAGTACGCGCATGGGATTCTCCCGGAGGATTTCAGAACGCGCATGCTAGGACGCCGCTTGTTAATTCAATGCGTCAGTGCAGGCGGCACGGCAGCAGGCGCCAGCCGTCACCCTGCCGAAAGGCACGTGGGGCGCTGGCCCATCAGGTGGCATGCTGGTGCCAGCTACCTGATCGGAGAGATGTGCATGCGCCGCCTGCTTTGCTCGTTTGCCCTGCTTTCGTTTGCCGCAGGCGTCCACGCCAAGGACTTCAGCTGCAACATCGAAAGCGACTACACCCTTACCGTCAACGACCAGAGTGTCATCCTGACCCGTGACAGCGGCACGCCGAAATGGGTCGTGATCCGCGGCGACCGCCTGTTCCTTGATGACAAGTGGGTGGCCTTGAGTGGCGATGACCGCACACGCGTCGCGGACTTCGATCGGAGCACCCGCGAGATCATGCCGCTGGCGCGCGACATCGGCCGCGATGCTGCGGACATCGCTTTCACCGCGCTGGGCGAAGTTGCCGCAGGTTTCAGCAATGATCCTGCCGGGACACGCGCCAAGCTGGACGAAGCGCGCAGGAAGATCGATCGGAGGCTGTCGCGCTCGGTCAGCGCCAACCGCTTTGATTCCAGCGATCTGGGCAAGGGGATCGAGGAGGCGGTAACCGAAGTAGTGCCCGTGGTCATCGGCGATATCGTCGGTGGTGCCGTGCGCGCCGCACTCAGTGGTGACAGCCAACGCTTGCAGGCGATGCAAGGCCTGGACCAGCAGATTGAAGCCCGCGTCGAGCCGCGTGCCAGGGCGCTGGAGCAGCGCGCGAAGCAGTTGTGCGGAAAAATGGAGGCACTGGACAAGCTGGACAGTGCGCTGGCGTATCGTCTTCCGGGCGGTGTCGCACTGGACCTGTTGCGGATCGCGCCGAAGCGGGACCAAGTGTCAGGGAAATAGGCGCAAATCCAACGCGCTGTCCAATGACATTGGGCGTTCTTTACTGCAGCAGACCAATGGATGACCCGTGAAAGGTTGGCGCATTGCGCGCAGATGGCCACAATAGGGGTCCCCACCCGACCAATCACTGGAGTCTTTGCATGGCCGACCTCAAGGAAGCACGCGTTCCCGATATCGGCGACTACAGTGATGTACCCGTCATTGAAATCCTGGTTGCCGTTGGCGACACCGTCGTCAAGGACCAGGGCCTGCTCACGCTGGAGTCGGACAAAGCCACCCTGGAAGTCCCCGCGCCCTTCGCTGGCGTGATCAAGGAGCTGAAGGTAAAGCTGGGCGACTCGTTGTCGGAAGGCGCCGTCGTCGCGATGATAGAAGCGGCCGATGGCGATGCTGCCCAGCCCGCCGCGGCGGCACCGGCGCCCGCCGCAAAAGCCGAAGTTTCCAGCGCAGAAACCGGTGCCAAGGTAGAACCCGTTGCCGTTGCCGCACAGCCCGACAAGATCGCCCAGCGCGAGATTGCCCAGGAGCAGTCGGCGCCGGCGGCAGCCGCCGCTTCGCCACAGGTCGTGGACAGCAAGCCAGGCCTTGATCCGGAAGCCTCGCCGCCACAAAGCCCTCCGGTGGAGT
>JBDTZK010000411.1:0-2927 GCA_040005195.1 Pseudoxanthomonas sp. | reverse complement strand
GGGCGAAATGCTGGACTGGGAGGCGCCAACCGGCGGCTACCTGCTGACTGCCTGCTTCGCCACTGGCCAACGTGCCGGCAACGGTGTGGCTGCCTGGCTGGGGGCAAAGACAAACACCTGATCTGGTCGTCCGCAATGGCCCGGCAGGACATTCTTGCCTGCCTGCGACGATTGCGGACGTGGCCACAGAATACTCAGCGCAGTATTGAAACAAGGTCACGTTCCGGCGTCACTTTGATGACAAAGCGCTCTGTATTCAGACAGGGAAAGGCAGCCCGACAATCGGCGCCAGCAACCAGTAAGCAGCTCCGAGCACCAGCACCCATAGCAACAGCTTGATCGCGAATCCGGCGACCTTGATCGCCAGATAGATCCCTACCACGATCATCACGATTGCGATCCAGCTCATGGGTTTTCCCTGTGGCTGCGTTTTACATACGCTTTAATCTGTATGCGCTTCATTTGCGTGCACTTCAAGACGTCTTGCCGGGGCCACGCTTGCGTGCCTGGGACGCCACGTACATGTTGTCCACCAGGTTCGGATAAGGGCGACCTGCGGTTTCGGCGCGCGCTTTTGCCTGTTCAATCTGTTCCGGGGTCAGCTTCACGTGTCCGCCGGGGCCAGCGGGATTCTTCCGGTCCCAGGGTTTTGCAGTACGACTGGTCATATATAGAAACTCCTCAAAGGTTGGGGCCGGACGGATCGGATCAGTACGCGCCCATGTAGTCGCGCTTGCCCACTTCCACACCATTGTGACGCAGCAGGTCGTAGGCGGTGGTGACGTGGAAGAAGAACTGCGGCAGGCCGTAATGCAGCAAGTAGGGCTGGCCTTCCAGCTTGCGCTCTTTCGGCGTGCCCGGACGCAGCACGATCTCGCGCGTGCCCGCAGCCTGGAAGGCCTGTGCATCCAGTTCACCGATGAAGTCCAGCGTGGCCGCGACCAGGCCGCGCAAGTCAGTGAAAGTTGCCGGTTCGCCTTCAAACACCGGCAGCTCCACGCCCGCCAGACGGCCGGAAACGCCACGCGCGAAATCACACGCGATCTGGACCTGCTTGGCCAATGGAAACATGTTGGGGTACAGGCGTGCCTGCAGCAGTGCATCGGGCTGGATCTTGTGCTCGGTCGCGTGCGATTCGGCCTTGGCCAGCAGCTGGTCCAGACTGCCCAGCAGTTGCTGGAATACGGGGACGGAGGCAGCGTGCATCGAAATGGTCATCGGAAATCCTGTGGTGGTGATAGGTGGTCCGGCATCGTGAGATGCCGTCGAAACGGTGTAAGCCGCAATGTAGATTTCATTGGCAGTCGCTCGCGAATTACCATGCTCCTGCGTGATACAGCGCAGGTCAGTCCTGCTCGGCGGCGGCCTGTCGACCCTGCTCGCGGATCAGTGCTTCCTCGCGGGCGTCGTTGATCGCATCGCGCACACCGTCAAGATCAACGCTGCGCTCGTCATGGACGAAGTGGCCGGTCAGCGGCGTGTCCGGCAGCAGATCGCCCGCTTCGAACAGGGCCCACATTTCTTCGCCATACCAGCTGTCCAGCAACTCGGGCGCGAAGGCGCCCAGCGTCGCGGTGAGATTGTTGACGTCGCGCAGCAGCATGGCCCGGGCGGCATTGTTGCCGCCAGCACTGACCACCTGCGGGAAATCAATGACCACCGGGCCTTCGGCCCCGACCAGCACGTTGTAGGCCGACAAGTCGCCGTGGATCAGGCCGATGCACAACATCAGCTGCACCTGCTTGACCAGGAACGCGTGGTATTCGCGGGCCTGGTCAGCGTCCAGTGACAGCTCGCCCAGTCGAGGCGCCGAGAACCCCTCAGCGTCGGTGACCAGCTCCATGACCAGCACGCCGTGGAAATACCCATACGGGTGCGGCACGCGCACGCCGGCATCAACCAGCTGGTACAGCGCGTCAACCTCGGTGTTCTTCCAGGCCGTTTCCTGCTGTTTGCGGCCGTACTTGCTGGCCTTGCCGATGGCCCTGGACTCGCGGCTGCCGCGCACCTTGCGCCCTTCCTGGTACTGCACCCGCTGCTTGAAACTGCGCTGGGCCATGTCCTTGTAAACCTTGGCGCAACGCACGTCGTCGCCGGAACGCACCACATACACGGCCGCTTCCTTGCCGCTCTTGAGCGGTCGCATCACTTCGTCGATCACGCCGTCATCGATCAGCGCTTGCAGGCCTTGCGGGGTCTTCATCCAGTGGAGGGTTTGGCTGGGGAGGCCCATTGTGCCTGCATGGCACCGAAACTGGTGGAAACCATGCATTTCCTGCCAGCGATTACACTGCACGCCCGATGCCGCTCCCGTCCAAGTCCATGTCCGAACCCATCCGCCTTGCCAAACGCGTCGCCGAAATCGCCGGCTGTTCCCGGCGTGAGGCTGACCAGTACATCCAGGGTGGCTGGGTCACCGTCGACGGCGAAGTGATCGACGCGCCGCAGCACCCGATTACCACACAGGTCGTGCACGTTGACCCCGATGCGGACCTGGAAGCCGCCGAACCGGCAACCCTGCTGCTGCACAAACCTGCAGGCGTCGCATTCGAGGCTTCGCCCAAGCTGGCCACGCCGGACTCGCACAGCCCCGGCGATGACCCGTCGATCCGCGTGCTGAAGCGTCATTTCGTGCGCCTGACCCCGTTGATGCCGATGGATGACGAAGCCAGTGGACTGGTCGTACTGAGCCAGGACGGACGCGTGTGGCGCCGGCTGAGCGAGGACGCGGACACGATCGAACAGGAATTCGTGGTGGAAGTGCAAGGCGAGCTGGCCCCCTACGGCCTGCCTAAACTCTGCGACGGCATGCTGTACCAGGGCCGCGCCCTGCCCCGGGCCAAAGTCAGCTGGCAAAGCGAGAACCGCCTGCGTTTCGCAATCAAGGCGGTGCGACCGGGCCAGCTGCGACACATGTGCGGACAGGT
>JBDTZK010000410.1:0-2930 GCA_040005195.1 Pseudoxanthomonas sp. | reverse complement strand
TGCTACGGCTGGTGCGCAACAACCTCTTCCATGGTGGCAAGCCTGCTGACAGCAGCTGGGACAATCCACCCGCACTGATCACGCTACTGGATAGCAGCCGCAGCGTACTGGATGAGCTGGCAGCGTTCGCAGGCTTCAAGGGCGATTACGACCGGGCGTGATGGATCCAGAAGATGGCAGGTGTCCGTGGCAGGGAATATCGCGGTACTGGTATATCCGGCAGGGGTATTCCCCGCAGCGAGTTCTGACCCGATCCTGATACTGCGCAGTGCCCCGAAGGCTGGCGTACTATCGGCCGCAGGGAACGGAGATGCGTGCCGTGAAGCAGTCCGCCGGAACATTCCAGCAAAGCCGTGCACCGGACGCGATACAGGCGCTGCGAGAACGTCGCGCATTGCAGCTGCTGCTGGCGACAGGCACGGTAATGGTGGTGCTGGGCCTGGGATGGGGCCTGTTTTTCCTGGCGCAGGATGCGCGCCTGGTGGCGATGTCCGAACTGGGGCTGGCGGGCCTGGGTATTGCGGTCATCGTGGCCGCCCGCATGCAACGGGTGCGGATGTCTTCGTGGCTCGCTTTCATCGGACTGTTCGTTTTTCTCTGTCTGTTTTCGGCGCAGCTGGACGTGCAGACTGCGGACATCCCGCGCAGTAGCCATCTGTTCCTGCTGGTACTCGCCGCCTGTGCCCATTATGTATTTCGCGCGGAATCACCTTGGCTGCGCTACGGCTGCGTGTCCCTGTTTCTGATCGCCTTCATCGTGTTCGCGGCCCTGCCAGAATGCGTGCCAGTTACGCGATCAAGGACAGCGTGCGCCGCATCGGCATCTGGGTGAATCTTCTGACGGTGGTGGCCAGCCTGGTGGTGGTGCTGCACCTGCAGGAAAGCGACAGCGCCATGCATCGCACCCTGCACAGCTCCCTGCGCGACGCACTCTCCAGTCGCCGCTTCGTGCTGTTCTATCAACCGCAGATCGACGCACAAGGCCGCATCATTGGCGCCGAGGCTTTGCTGCGTTGGCGCGATCCCAAGCGTGGTCTGGTCACGCCCGGCGAGTTCGTACAGGCCGCCGAAGACACCGGCTTCATCCTGCCGCTGGGCCAATGGGTACTGGCGACCGCCTGCCAGCAGCTGTGTCAATGGCAGCAACATCCCGCCCTGGCGCAGATGCGCTTGTCGATCAATGTCAGTGCGCTGGAGCTGCGTCAACCGGATTTCGTATCAAAGGTGCTGGAGGCCTTGCAGCGCAGCGGCGTGGAGGCCCGCCTGCTGACCATGGAACTGACCGAAAGCGTGCTGCTGCACGACATGGACGGGGCTGCCACCAAGATGCACGCCTTGCACGCGGCTGGCGTGCGTCTGTCGCTTGACGATTTCGGTACTGGCTACTCGTCCTTGTCGACCCTGCGGAAGATGCCGTTTTCCGAGTTGAAGATCGACCGTGCTTTTGTAGCCGACATAACCCGCGACCCGCATGCAGCCAGTATCACCCGCAACCTGTTGCAACTGGGCCACGACTTGGGCATCGACGTCATCGCTGAAGGTATCGAACAACAGGAGCAGTACGAGTTCCTGCGCACGCAGGGCTGCGACCTGTTCCAGGGCTATCTGTTCGGCAAGCCGATGGAAGTGGATACGTTCGAAAGACTGGCCATGGCCACACCTGCAACGACGATTCGCTGAACACTGCAAAGACATGCAATCGATTGTGCTTGTAGGATGCACGCATGCAACGACCTTCAATACGACATGCCGGTGATGTCAGCCCTTGCCGGGAGGCCGCACCGCATGGATCGCAATGATCTCAGTCTGGAGGGATTGCGCGAGCGCATTCCCTCCTTCACCTGCATCGTGGGTTGCCACGACTGCTGCGGACCGGTGACGGCCTCGTCCGAGGAAATGGCGCGGCTTCCGGTCAAGACCGAGGCCGAACACGACGCCGCACTGGCCGAGCTGAGCTGTCCGCACCTGGGCGAACACGGCTGCGAGGTCTACAGTGAGCGCCCACTGATTTGTCGCCTGTTCGGAACAACACCACGTTTGCTTTGCCCCAACGGCATGCGGCCGGTCTACATGATCGATACGCGTACCGAAGACGAGATCCATCAATACCTGGCAAGTACCCGGCAGGTGCTGGTGTGATGCATCGCTGCTTCCGGCCGCCCGCACAGCAATCACTGAGTAAGAGCTCCCGCCCGCGCTGAACCGGCGCTCCCACTCGTGACTTACGGCACGCGCAAGTATTGGCATGCGCAAACCTATGATGGTGACTCCTGATGACGGTGGTTTCGCATGTTGCGAATGTTCTGGTCCCTGCTTGCTGGCCTGCTGTTGTCCAGTTCTTTTCAGGCGCATGCCGATGATGAACAGTCCGTGCGTGCGGCGGATGCGCGCTACTGGCAGGCATTCAACCGCTGCGACCTGCGGGCGATGGAAGATCTGTTCACCGATGATGTCGAGTTCTATCACGACAAGACCGGCCTGACTTCTTCAAAGACGGCAGTGATCGAGTCGTTGCGCAAGGGTCCGTGCAACAGCCCTGCCCTGCATTTGCGGCGCGAGGAAGTGAAGGACAGCGTTCGCTTCCATCCGCTCGCCGGCGGCTACGCTTTGCTCTCCGGAGCGCACCGCTTCCATGTCACGGAAGGTGGCAAACCGGAGTACCTGGATGGCCAGGCGGAGTTCACCAACTTGTGGCAACGGGTCGATGGCCATTGGCGCATGCGTCGCGTCTTCAGCTACGGCCACGGCCCTGTTGCCTACGTGCCGCCCACCCTGCACATCAGTCTGTCGGCCGATGCGCTTGCGGCATTCGCAGGAAAGTATCACGGCGAAACAGTGGGCGACATCACTGTGGCGGCGATTGATGATGGCCTGACCCTCACGGCCGGCAAGCTGATCGTCACCCTGCGTGCCGAATCACCGAGTCGCTT
>JBDTZK010000409.1:0-2931 GCA_040005195.1 Pseudoxanthomonas sp. | reverse complement strand
CGCTGGCCAAGATGGGCATGAGTTTCGTGACGCTGGGCCTGGCCGCCGAATTCGGCCCGCAGGGCGTCGCCGTCAATGCGCTCTGGCCACGCACTTTGATCGCAACCGAAGCGCTGAACATGATTCCCGGCGTGAATGCCGCCAACGGCCGCACACCCGAGATCATGGCCGACGCCGCGCACGCAGTGCTTACGCGCGAAGCACGCGGTTTCTCCGGCAGGTTCCTCATTGATGATGAAGTGTTGGCCGAAGCCGGCATCACCGATCTTTCCCACTATGCGATTGATCCTTCGCAACCGTTGTATCCGGATCTGTTCCTCGACTGAATCTTTCCCCGCCATCGGAGCCCCCGCCGCGATGAAATACCTGCACGCCATGATCCGCGTCCATGACCTGGACGCGACCGCCAGATTCCTCACCCAGGGTCTGGGCCTCACCGAAACACGACGCATCGAAAACCAGTCGGGGCGTTTCACCCTGGTGTATTTCGGCGCGCCGGTGAACCCGGAAGCGGAAGTCGAACTGACCTACAACTGGCCCGCTGCCGACGGCACGCCTGATGAAAATTACGGCAGCGCGCGCAACTTCGGCCATCTGGCCTTCGAAGTCGACGACATCTACGCCACCTGCGCACACCTGCAATCGCAGGGCATCACCATCAACCGTCCACCGCGCGATGGGCGCATGGCGTTCGTACGTTCGCCGGACCTGATTTCCATCGAGTTATTGCAGAAAGGCGAGCGCCTGCCGCCGCAGGAACCGTGGTTGTCGATGGAAAATACAGGCGTCTGGTGATTGCCGACTGATCTTGTGCATCCGAACTTGTCCGGATGCGCTTGATGCAGGGACTATTGGAGCGCGCGATGATTCAGGTGGTCAGCCATGACCCGGGTTGGGCGGTGAAGTTCGAAATTGAGGCCAACCGGATTGCGAAGGCACTGGAAGGGTCCGTAGTTCGTACACACCATATCGGCAGCACGGCCATCCCGCAGACGAAGGCAAAGACAATCATTGATATCTTGCTGGAGACGGCCTCGCTGGAGGCTCTGGATCAGAAGGCACCCATGCTTGAGTCATTGGGTTACGAGGCTATGGGTGAATTCGGAATTCCAGGTCGGCGTTATTTTCGTTTGAACGCTGCTGACGGAACACGGACGCATCAGGTGCATGCGTTCACTGCAGGCGTTCCGGATGTTGTCCGCCATGTGGCTTTCCGGGATTACATGCGCGCCCATCTCTTGGTAGCGGCCGAGTACGGCGGTTTGAAGGAGCGCCTTGCCGCGGCGTATCCGCACGACATCAATGCGTACAACCAGGGCAAGGACGCCTTCGTAAAGGAACACGAACAGCGCGCACTACTTTGGACAGCAACTGCAGGCGCTGCACCCGTGGCATGACAGCCGATTGAATTTGATCCGCTTCGCAGATCTTTGCGACTAGAACAAAAGCATCCGGGCAATCCTGGATCTAGCGGGGATGTATGCCGCGTTTGTCCTGTGGTCCTGGGCATCTCTATACTTTCAAGCATTACGCAGGAATCCACGCATGACCACCACGTCCGACTTGCTCGCCGCCGGCCAGCACTACTACCTTCCCGTCTATCGCCCACGTGAGGTGATTCTGGAGCGCGGGCAGGGTGCGCGTGTCTGGGACCGTGAGGGCGTCGAATACATCGACCTTTCCGCGGGCATCGCCGTGTGCGGGCTGGGCCACAACGATCCTGATCTGGTGGCGGCGTTGACCGAACAGGCGGGCAAACTTTGGCACACCAGCAACGTGTTCTACAGCGAACCGCCACTGCGCCTGGCCGAAGAACTGGTGACGGCCTCGCGCTTCGCTTCCCGGGTATTCCTGTGCAATTCCGGCGCCGAGGCCAACGAGGCGGCGATCAAGTTGATTCGCAAGTGGGCCACCGCGCAGGGTCGCAAGCCGGACCGTCGCGTCATTGTCACCTTCCGGGGCAGCTTTCACGGGCGCACCCTGGCCACGGTGACTGCCACCGCACAGCCGAAGTACCAGGAAGGTTACGAGCCGCTGCCGGGCGGGTTCCGCTACGTGGATTTCAACAATATTGCGCAGCTGCAGGACGCGATGGCATTCGGTGATGTTGCCGCCGTGCTGGTGGAACCGATCCAGGGCGAGGGTGGCGTGATGCCGGCGGCTGATGGTTTCCTGCGCAAGGTGCGCGAGTTGTGCGATGAGCATGGTGCATTGCTGGCGCTGGATGAAATCCAGTGCGGCATGGGCCGCACCGGCACCCTGTTCGCCCATTGGCAGGAAGGCATCACGCCTGACATCGTTACCCTGGCCAAGGCGTTGGGTGGCGGGTTCCCGATAGGTGCGATGCTGGCTGGCCCGAAAGTGGCGGAGGTGATGCAGTTCGGTGCACATGGCACGACGTTCGGTGGTAATCCGTTGGCGGCGGCGGTGGCACGCGTGGCTTTGCGCAAACTGGGATCAGAGGAAATTGCGGCCAATGTGGTCAGGCAGTCCCAGGTGTTGCGTGATGGATTGGCAGCGCTGGATGCAGAGTTCGGATTGTTCTCGGAAGTCCGTGGTCACGGATTGATGCTGGGTGCCGTTCTGAAGCCGGAGTATGCAGGGCGTGCCGGCGAAATCGTCGATCACGCGGCCGCACAGGGTTTGCTGATGCTGCAGGCCGGACCGGACGTGTTGCGGTTCGTGCCGGCGCTGAATATCAATGATGAAGAACTTGCGGACGCGATGTTGCGTCTGCGTAGTGCGCTGTCGGATTTCATGGGGAAATAGTTCGACGCGCAGAGCCCGTCAAGCGGGAGAGGGGCACCAAGTGCCACCTTCTCCCGCGGCGAGAACGGGCGACGCCACCGGCCGTAGCAGATTTACTGCAATGCCTGCTGCAGGTCCGCGATCAGGTCATCCACATGCTCCAGTCCCACCGAGAAGCGCAGC
>JBDTZK010000408.1:0-2943 GCA_040005195.1 Pseudoxanthomonas sp. | reverse complement strand
CTCATGTTCTCCAGCGCCGCTTCCAGCACGCGCTGGTTGAAGCGCAGGTCCTGCGCCGCTTCGCCGACGATGGCGGCGACCGTATCCAGATCGTCGCGACCCTGCCGATGCACCACTTCGAGCAGCAGCCGCGCGGAGGCGGCGCCGATCACCGCGGCCAGTTCGTGTTCGACTTCGGCGACGCGCAGCCGGCCAGACGATCCGGCCGCCGGCGCAGCGTGGAACAGATGCTCGACCCGCTCGATCGGCAGGAAACGCGCAGCCAGCGCACGCAGTTCAGTGACGCCGACATCACCCACGATGACCGCGTGCGCGGCGCGGCCATAGCGCGAGCCGGCCACCGCCAGCATCACCGCACCGTTCACCGCCAGGCTCACCACCACCGCGCGACCCAGCCGGTTCCAGTCACCCAGGCCGAGCAGGTCATCCGGCGCCAACCAGCGCAAGCCGAACGGTCCCACATGCAACCACGGCAATGTGGGCGACAGCAGCGCGGGCGAGACCGCATACAGCCATACCAGAGTGCCGAGCGCGAGCCCGGCCATCACCGCGCGCGAACCCAGCTGCGGCCGATACATCGCCGCCAGCAGCGCTGGCGTCAGCCCGGCCAGTGCGGAAAACGAGATTGCGCCGATGTCGGCCAGCGCCTCGTTGCGTGCCAGCACGCGGCTGTAAAGCCAGGCCAGCAACAGCACCACCAGGATCGCCAAGCGCCGATGGTTCAACAATTCGCCGCGCAGGTCGCCACGTTCGTCGCGACCCCAGCCGGCACGCACGCGCAACGGTGCGATGAAGTGGTTGATCACCATCGAGCTCAACGCCAGCGTGGCAATCACCACCATGCTGGTGGCGGCGCTGAGGCCGCCAAGAAACGCGACCAGCGCCAGCCCGTGTTCGCCGCGCGCCATCGGCAACGCCAACACATACATGTCCGACGACACCCCGCTCGGCCCCAGCAAAGCATCGCCCATCCGCGCCAGCGGCAGGATCGGCAGCGAGATCAGCAGCATGTACAAGGGAAACAGCCAGCGCGCGGTGCGCAGATGGCCGTCGTCACGACACTCCACCACACCGGCATAGAACTGATGCGGCAGCGTGAACATCGCCAGCGCACCGAGCAGGATCAGCGCCGGAAAACCACTGCTGTCCGGTGGCGGCGGCACGCTGACCGGAAGGCTGGCCGGCAACGCGGTAAACAGCAACGTGCCCAACGCCAGCATCGCGCCAAGCTTGAACAGCGACTCGAACGCCATCGCGAGCACCAGCCCGCGGTTGTGCGCCATGGTCGAGGCACGCCGTGTTCCGAACAGCATCGCGAACAATGCCATCAGCAAGGCGACATACAACGCGCTGTCCTGCCACGGCACCGATTCGGCCAGCTGCCCGTGACTGAGAATGCCGTAACTCATCGCCACCGCCTTCAGCTGCAGCGCGATATACGGCACGATCCCGATTACCACCACCACGGTAACCAGCGCGGCCAGCCCTGGATGCCGCCCCAGCCGCACCGCAATCAGGTCGGCCAGCGAGCCGGCGTTGTACTCACGTACCAGCTGCACCATCCGGCGCAGGAATTTCAGCGCGAACAGATACATCAGGATCGCCCCGACAAACGTCGGCGGCAGCCACCAACCCGAACGGCTGGCCTGCGTCACCGTGCCGTAGAACGTCCACGAAGTGCAGTGGATCGCCAGCGACAGCGCGTAGACAATCGCCCAGCGTTTCTCGAAGATGTGCGGCCGGCGTTCGCCGAGCAGGGCCACGCCAAACAGCAGCCCCAGCCAGCACAGCGCGGCGAAGGCGATCAGTGCGGTGCTCAGCATGCGTCACTCTGACGACTATGGTGTTCTATCCCCCTGCTTGCAGGGGCAGGAGCTGAACCCGGCATCAATGCGCCGCCGGCAATCCCAGCGCGCGTACCGCGTTCACCACCCAACGCAGCTGCACCCCGTGGCGGCTGTCGTAATCGGCTCCGGAATATCCCCACCAGTCCCAACATGCCTGCGGATTCAAGGGCGCGAAACTTGCGCGAGTCTGAGGATATAGCACCGCCACGTCGTACACGTCGGCCCAGCGGTTGAAGCCGGCATCCTTGACGAAGGACTCGCCTACCGCGTCGGCATTCTGCTTGCAGCCGTGGAATACCACCAAGACACCGCATGGCTTGCCGGCGAGGCAGGCCGGCGGCAGGTAGACGTAACCCGTCCTGGCCATGAACGCGTCGGTGCCGTCAGGTCGCAACGCATCCTGGTCAAAGGTGCGCAACTCGCCCTGCGCTTCGCCCGCTGCATGGGCTGGCTTGCCAAACATCTGCGTGAAGATCTCGCCGGCTGCATCGAAACCGCAGTGGCCCAGATACGGCGACACCGATTTGTCGCAGTCGCCGTCGCTCGCCGCCACTGGCAAATTGTGGGCAAACGCGCGCTGGCCATCGTCAAGCACCTGCATGCCTCTCAGGCCCGGCGTGCCATCGCGCAGCTTCTGGTAGAAATGCGCACCGGCCTCGGCGACGGCAGGCGCCACCGTGGCATCGACGCTGCCATGCAGCAGGTAGACATGGGCATGCGCGAGATCCTTCAGCGCACCGATCTCGCCGGCGGCAGCACGCTTCGTCGCGTTCGCCACCAGCGCATCGACATCCGGCGCAGGCATGCCCTTCATGCAACTGCCCAGCGCGACATCGAGCTTGCCGTCGGCGCAGCCAAACGGTCCGCCAGCAACCAGCTCCGCATTCGGGAACAGTTCCGGATATGCCAGCTGCACCTGGGTGGCCATGTAAGCGCCGGAAGAAAGACCGACCACCGCCGTGCGCGACGGATCGATCTTGAGTCTGGGCAGGGTTGCACCGGCGGCTTTCGCGCAGGCGCTGCCGGCGCTGGTCAGCAGGCCCAGCCATAGCAGGCGCGTTACCCATCGGGTGTTCATCGGTCTGCTCCGTTTCAT
>JBDTZK010000407.1:0-2943 GCA_040005195.1 Pseudoxanthomonas sp. | reverse complement strand
ACAAACGGCGCACTTCGCGGTTGCGGCCTTCCTTGAGCAGCACGCGGAACCAGTCGTGCTGGACACTGTCGTGCATGCCGGTACCGCCGATGCGTTCGATCACGTCGAACTTGGCTGGCCCGTCTTCCAGCGCCACACCGCGCGCCAGTCTATCGACCAGGTTGTCGGGTACGGTGTCCATGCCTTCCGGCGCACGCACGCGGCACACATACTCGCGTGGCACTTCATATGAAGGATGCATCATCGCGTTGGCGAGCTCGCCGTCGGTGGTCAGCAGCAACAGGCCGGTGGTGTTGATGTCCAGCCGGCCGATGGCGATCCAGCGTGCGCCTTTCAATGCGGGCAGCGCTTCGAAGATGGTCGGGCGGCCTTCGGGATCTTCGCGCGTGGTCACTTCGCCTTCCGGCTTGTTGTACAGCAGCACGCGCGCCGGTTCGGTCAAGGCGCTGGCGACGAAGGTCTTGCCGTCCAGTTCGATGCGGTCGCCGCCCTTGATCGACAGGCCGGTCTGCGCGACCTCTCCGTTGACCTTGACCAGCCCATCGGCGATGCGCTGTTCCAGTGCGCGGCGCGAACCCAGGCCAGCCTGGGCCAGCACTTTATGCAGGCGTTCGGTCAGCTTGGTGGTTTCGCTGCCTTCGGCGGTGTCGCCGGCGCGCTTCAAGGACAGCTTGCCCAAGGGAGGTTTATTGCGTGGGGTGTCGCTCATTGTTTCTGCTCCGACGAATCCGGGCGGTCGTTATCGGCGCCTTCGGTGTCGTCATTTTCTGTGGGGATGTGTGCTTCGGAAGTTCCGGCCTCGATTCGGGCAGTGTCCAAAGAAGTTGAGTCGGAAGCGGTTTCTTCCATTGCCAGGTCATCGGCTGCACTATCTGCCGCCATGCTGTTTGGGGTTTCATCGTCGTCGGAGGGCTCGGCTCCGGCATCTGATTCCGACAGTGTGTTGTCGGTTGCCGATACGGGTGCCGGAAGTCCTACCGGCACCGGCGCCTGGTCCATGAACAATTGCGGTTCCAGTTCGCCGATGTCTTTCAGTTCGGCCAGTGGGGGCAGTTCGTCCAGACGCTTCAAGCCGAAGTAGTCGAGGAAGATCTTGGTCGTGCCGAACAGCGCCGGCTTGCCGGGCACGTCGCGGTGGCCGACCACGCGGATCCACTCGCGCTCTTCCAGGGCCTGGATGGTATTGCTGCTGACGGCCACGCCGCGGACCGCTTCGATTTCGCCCCGGGTGATCGGCTGCCGGTACGCGATCAAGGCCAGTGTTTCCAGGGTGGCGCGCGTGTACTTGGTCTTGCGCTCGGTCCACATGCGCGAGACCCAGTCGTGGACTTCCTGCTTGACCTGGTAGCGAAAGCCGGAGGCCACTTCGACCAGTTCCACGCCACGTTCCGTGCAGGCATCGCGCAGGTGTTCGAGTGCGTGTTCAACACTGCCGGGCGGCGCGGGTTGTTCCTCGGGAAACAGCCCATGCAGCTGCGCCAGCGCCAAGGGCTGGTTGGCCGCCAGCAAGGCGGCTTCGACGATACGGTTGATTAAAGTTTGATCCATCAGCATTTCTTGTTGTGGGGTCTAGTCATTAGTGTTCATGCGCGATCCCGGCGTGAGCCGAAACTGTTTTTTGATTCTTCCGTGGCGTCCCGATTGCTCAAGTAGAAGCCAGATCGAAATGCATTCCAGCTTGACCCGCTTCGCGGTTGAAAGCTGCTGCAATGAAAATGCATGCACTCACGGGTTGCTGTCTTCATTCGCCGCATCACCGTCATCGAATTCGCTGGAGAACGCCAGCGGCTCGTTGGTGTTGTTCAGGGCAAGCGACTTCAGGTAGATCGGTGCCAGCGGCGCCTCCTGCACGAAGTCCAGCAACTGCTCCTTGGCCAGTTCCAGCATCGCCAGGAAGGTGACCAGCACGCCCTGCCGGCCTTCCTCGGCGGTGAACATGGATTCGAAGCGATGGAACTTGCCGTCTTCCAAGCGCGTCAGCACGTCGCCCATGCGCTGGCGCACGCTGAGGGCGTCGCGCTTGATCGCATGGCCGGTGAACAGATCGGCGCGCTTGAGCACGTCATGCAGGGCCAGCAGCATTTCGCGCAGTTCGACCGGTGGTGGCAGGCGAACCGCAGCCCGCTCCGGCACATGCGCCTGCACAGGCGTGGTGTCGCGGTCCTGGCGGGGCAGGGCGTCGATATCTTCGGCGGCCTGCTTGAAGCGTTCGTATTCCTGCAGGCGGCGGACCAGGTCGGCGCGCGGGTCACCTTCGTAGCCTTCCTCGCTGACCGGGCGCGGCAGCAGCATGCGTGACTTGATCTCGGCCAGGATGGCGGCCATCACCAGATATTCGGCCGCCAGTTCGAAACGCAATTCCTGCATCACTCCGATGTACTCGACGTACTGGCGGGTGATTTCCAGAACCGGGATATCCAGGATGTCCAGGTTCTGCCGGCGAATCAGGTACAGCAACAGGTCGAGCGGTCCCTCAAACGCATCCAGGATCACTTCCAGTGCGTCGGGCGGGATGTACAGGTCCTGTGGAATCTGCAGAACGGCCTGCCCATGCACCGTCGCCAGCGGCATCTCATGTTGCTGAGGGGCCGACTGCGGCGTGGGTGTCTCGATTTGCGGGTTCGCGTCTTGCGCGAGGTCAGAAGTCATCTAATAAGCCATGGATTGCAGGCATCACGTGGTCGGAACCCACGTGTCTGGGTATTGCGGCTGAACATTGCGTCGCATTGCGATCGCATTCCCACACATCAAGCAAGCAACGCACGCCACAAGGGTGGCGGCAGACAAACGAGAAGGTCATCGGGCCCGGGCGGTGGTTGGCAGCGAATCAATCGACGGGACCGCTGGCAAATGAGCCTGAAGCGAATGAGCCGGGTCCTGGCGGGCCGCTGCTTCCGGCCGTGCAATGGGCCAAGGGTAAGCGGTGGCGGCGCGGGTGTCCAG
>JBDTZK010000406.1:0-2956 GCA_040005195.1 Pseudoxanthomonas sp. | reverse complement strand
ACCTGCGAGACCTGGCCTCCGAAGCGCCGGTCATCCGCCTGGTCAACCTGGTGATCCAGCGTGCGGTCGAATTGCGCGCGTCCGATATCCATATCGAACCTTTCGAGAATCGCCTGAAGGTCCGTTATCGCGTTGATGGCGTGCTGGAGGAAGGCGAAAGTCCGCCGTCCAACCTGACCGCAGCAGTGATCAGCCGCGTCAAGATCATGGCGAAGTTGAATATCGCCTAACGCCGCCTGCCACAGGACGGCCGCATCATGTTGCGCGTGCAGGGCAAGGAGCTTGATCTGCGCGTGAGCAGCGTGCCCACTGCCCATGGCGAGTCGGTGGTGATGCGCCTGCTTGACCGCGAAACCGTGGTCTTCGATTTCCACAAGCTTGGCTTTACCGACCATTTCCTGCCGCAGTTCCAGAAAGTCCTTGAGCAGCCGCACGGCATCCTGCTGGTCACCGGCCCCACCGGTTCGGGCAAGACCACCACGCTGTACACCGCGCTCAGCAAGCTCAACACCACCGACGTCAAGATCATCACCGTCGAAGACCCGGTGGAATACCAGATCGAAGGCATCAACCAGATCCAGGCCAAGCCGCAGATCGGACTGGACTTCGCGCAGGCGCTGCGCAGCATCGTGCGCCAGGATCCGGACATCATCATGATCGGCGAAATGCGCGACCTGGAAACCGCACGCATCGCGATCCAGTCCGCGCTCACCGGTCACCTGGTGCTTTCCACGTTGCATACCAACAACGCGGCCGGTGGCATCACCCGCATGCTCGACATGGGGGTGGAGGATTACCTGCTCACGTCCACCATCAACGGCATCCTGGCGCAGCGACTGGTCCGTCGCCTGGAGCCAGTGCATGCGGAGAAATACGCGGCGTCGCCGGAAGAGATTGAGAAGTTCGGGTTGCGTCGTTACCAGCCGGCCGGCGATATTTTCCTGTATCGGCCGCGTGCCTCGGCCATCGCAGCCACCGGTTACCTGGGCCGTACCACCATCATGGAATTCCTGGTGATGAACGACGAGCTGCGCCGCGCGGTGATGCGTCACGCTGGCATGGGCGAACTGGAGCAACTGGCGCGGAATGCGGGCATGCGCACGATGTACGAAGACGGCATCGTCAAGGCATTGAGCGGCGAGACGACCATTGAGGAAGTACTGCGCGTCACCGAGGACGCCTGAGCACATGTCCCTGTATCGCTACAAAGCCCTGAACAAACGTGGCGAAGCTTTCGACGGCCAGATGGAAGCGGCCAGCGATGGCGAAGTAATCGCCAGGCTGCAGGAACAGGGCCATCTACCGGTTGAGGCAAAACTCGCTTCCGAAGGATCGGGCAACGTGTTGCGATCGCTGTTGTTGGCCAAGCCTTTCGCGGGCGACCGGCTGGTGCAGTTCACCCAGCAGCTGGCGACATTGCTCGGTGCCGGCCAGCCGCTGGACCGTTCGCTGACGATCCTGCTGGAATTGCCCGAAGACGACAAGGCACGTCGCACTATCGCGGACATCCGTGATGCCGTGCGCGGCGGCGCACCGCTGTCACTGGCACTGGAACGGCAGCATGGCACCTTCTCGCGCCTGTACGTCAACATGGTGCGGGCAGGTGAAGCCGGCGGCAGCATGCATGAAACCCTGCAGCGACTGGCCGATTACCTGGAACGCAGCAGTGCGTTGCGCGGGCGCGTGGTCAACGCGATGATCTACCCGGCCATCCTGGTCGTTGTGGTGGGCTTCGCCCTGCTGTTCCTGATGGGCTACGTGGTGCCGCAGTTCGCCCAGATGTACGAGAGCCTCGACGTGACGTTGCCGTGGTTCACCCGCATCGTGCTGGCCATCGGCCTGTTTGTGCGCGACTGGTGGTTCGTGCTGGTCGCGGTGCCGGCGCTGCTGTTGTGGTGGCTGGACCGCAAGCGACGCGACCCCCTGTTCCGTGACCGCTTCGATGCCTGGCTGCTGCAACGCAAGCTGCTGGGTTCGCTGGTGTCGAAGATGGAAACCGCACGCCTCTCGCGCACCCTGGGCACGTTGTTGAAGAACGGCGTGCCACTGCTGGCGGCGCTGGGCATCTCGCGCAACGTGCTGGGCAACCGCGCCTTGTCGGCTGATGTCGAGCAGGCGGCCGAAGATGTAAAGAATGGACATGGTCTTTCTGTGTCACTGGCCAAGGGCAAGCGCTTCCCGCGGCTGGCGTTGCAGATGATCCAGGTGGGTGAGGAATCCGGTGCCCTGGATGGCATGTTGCTCAAGACCGCCGATACCTTCGAACGCGAGACTGCGCAGGCGATGGATCGCATGCTGGCCGCCCTCGTGCCTGTCATCACGTTGGTCCTGGCGGCCGTGGTCGGCATGGTGATCATTGCCGTGCTGGTGCCGTTGTACGACCTGACCAATTCGATCGGTTGAGCCAGGTGCTCTACGCAGCATCGCAAATGCCCTGCCGAACGCCTTGCCAGGGAGGTCAACGTGGATTCGTCGAAAGAGGACATAAGCAGGCAAAAGCCAGCACCGTTCAGCCTCCATCTTTCACACTGATCGCTACCGTTCATTCATAGAACATCATTCATAGAACAGGATTCCAAAGATGTCATTGCCCCGTTCCGTCACCCGCTCACCTTCACCCGCCGCGCAGAGCGGCATGAGCCTGCTGGAAATCATCATCGTCATCGTGCTGATCGGCGCAGTGCTCACGCTGGTGGGCAGCCGCGTACTCGGTGGCGCTGATCGCGGCAAGGCCAATCTGGCGAAGTCGCAGATCCAGACGCTGGCCGGCAAGGTGGAGAACTACCAGCTGGATACCGGCACATTGCCGTCCCGCCTGGATGACCTGGTGACGGCGCCCAGTGGTGCGAACGGCTGGCTCGGTACGTATGCCAAGAGCGCTGAACTCAAGGATCCATGGGGTCATGAGATCGAATACCGCGCGCCCGGCGAAACGGGTGCTTTCGATCTGATCAGC
>JBDTZK010000405.1:0-2957 GCA_040005195.1 Pseudoxanthomonas sp. | reverse complement strand
CACGCTGGAGCAGGCACTGGATTTCATCGAGGACGACGAGCTGGTCGAAGTAACCCCGAAGGAAATTCGACTGCGCAAGAAATTCCTCGGCGAAAGCGACCGCAAGCGCGCCTCACGCTCCTGATCTGCAGG
This sequence comes from Pseudoxanthomonas sp., assembly GCA_040005195.1. Lineage (GTDB taxonomy): Bacteria > Pseudomonadota > Gammaproteobacteria > Xanthomonadales > Xanthomonadaceae > Pseudoxanthomonas_A. The sequence goes on along the minus strand of JBDTZK010000405.1, from coordinate 2,825 downwards.
CACTGAAGTCGCAATGACCGAAGCGCCCTACAACCCGGAGGCGCGTGCGCATCCGGGTTTGCATGTGCTGGCCCTGTTCGAGGGCCTGAAGGGTCTACTTGCCCTGATTGCGGCCGCCAGCCTGGAAGTGCTGGGGCCGCAACCGCTGCGCAATGCGTTGGCGGGCCTGATCAACAAGTTCAATCTGAGCCCTGACCAAGGCACCCTGCCCTCGCTGCTGGATGCGATCAATCCCGGCGCCGTGCACCTGGCGGTCGCGGTGGTGTCGCTGTATGCGATTTGGCGACTGGTCGAGGCCTGGGGTCTGTGGCGCGCGAAGGCCTGGGCGTCCTGGCTGGGGTGCATCGGTACCGCCGCCTACCTTCCCCTGGACCTGTACGCCCTGTACCACCACAACGGTTGGCACACCTGGGCTGTGCTGGTATTGAACGTGATCGTGGTGGCTGTGCTGGCACGCGACCTGGTCAAGCGGCGCAAATAGACACTGCCCCCTTTTTTGCGTGCATGGCCGATGCTGGTAGCCTGCGTGAATCTTCCCTCAGGACTGCCCTGATGCGTTTTGTTCCGGTGCTGCTGGCCGCTGCGCTGTCGCTTGTCGGTTGCGAACCCAATGCGCCTGATTCCGGCGTGCCTGATTCCACCGCGCACGCGCTTGGCAATGAACCCACCGACTTCATCTACGCCGAACTCGATATCGCAGACCTGCAGGCGCGGATGCAGAACGGCGAACTCGACAGTCGAACCTTGACCCAGGCCTATCTGGACCGTATCGCCGCGATTGATCGCGCTGGCCCGCAGCTCAATTCTGTCATCGAGATCAACCCGAATGCGCTGCAGGAAGCCGCATTGCGTGACGTGGAGCGCAAGACCAATTCGGTGCGCGGCCCGCTGCACGGCATCCCGATCTTGCTCAAGGACAATATCGGCGCCACGCCAATGGCCAACTCCGCCGGCTCGCTGGCGTTGAAGGATTTCCGACCCTCCAGTGACGCGTTTCTGGTACGTCGCCTGCGCGAAGCGGGCGCAGTGATTCTGGGCAAGACCAATCTCAGCGAATGGGCGAACTTCCGTTCAACGCGCTCCACCTCGGGGTGGAGTGGGCGCGGTGGGCAGACACGAAACCCGTATGCGCTGGATCGCAATCCCTGTGGATCAAGCTCCGGCAGCGCCGTTGCCGTGTCGGCCAACCTGTCCACTGCTGCCATTGGCACGGAGACCGACGGCAGCATCATCTGTCCTGCCGCGATCAACGGCCTGGTGGGTTTGAAGCCCACCGTCGGTCTGATCAGCCGCGAAGGGATCATCCCTATTTCCTTCAGCCAGGACACGGCCGGCCCAATGGCCCGTAGCGTCGCCGACGCCGCCACCCTGCTCAGCGTATTGGCGGGCAGTGACCAAGCCGACCCGGCCACGGCCAGCACGGCGTGGAACACCAACCTCGATTACCACGCGCACCTGGATCCCGGCGCGCTGAAGGGCGCCCGCATCGGCGTGCTGCGCAGCACGTTCTCTATCCACCCGGACGCGGCCGCCGCCAGGGAAGTAGCGATCAAGACCATGCGCGAAGCAGGCGCAACGCTGGTCGATGTGGAAATACCCACCAACGGCCAATGGTCCGACGACGAAAGCACCTTGCTGCTTTACGAATTCAAATCTGGCCTTGAACGCTATCTGCATAAATACGACGCGCCGCTGAAGACGCTGTCCCAGCTGATGGGATACAACCAGCAGTATCCCGCGTCGGAAATGCCGTTCTTCGGCCAGGAACTTTTCGAGCAGGCCAATGCGAAGGGTGGATTGGGCGAGCAGGAATACATCACTGCCCGATCACGCGCACGACGCCTGGCCGGACCGGAAGGAATCGATGTCGCACTGAAGTCCCAGAATCTCCAGGCCCTGATTGCACCGGCCACGGGGCCCGCCTGGATCACTGACACATTGGCAGGCGATCACTTCCCGGGTGCCGGCTATGGGGCCGCTGCGGTGGCCGGCTATCCCAGCCTCACTGTTCCCATGGGCAGCAGCAACGGCTTGCCGCTGGGCATTGTGTTCATGGGGCCCGCTTGGAGCGAACCGCGACTGATTGGACTCGGGTATGCGTATGAACAACTCACCCGTGCGCGCATGCCACCGCAATACTGGCCCAGCGTGACGTCAAAGGCCGGAACAAGGCATTAGCGCGATACGCGGCAGTTATTGACCGCTTGGTTCGCATAACCTTTCCGACATTTGAATGGGCAGCCGCTGCCGTTGGCCAACCTTCTGCCACCACAGGACACCGGCCATTCCCGGAACACTGCTCCACAGGTGCATGTGGATCCTGGGACTATTGCTGAGCGCCACTCAGCGTGCGGCGGGTGCGGCCAACTGGTTCTGCTTGCGCACGATCGACATCGCGATTTCCAGCGATTGCTCATAGTTGAGTCGCGGATCAACCGTTGAACGGTAGGCACGCTCCAGGTCGATATCCGTCAGCTCGCGTGCGCCACCCGTACATTCGGTCACGTCTTCACCCGTCAGCTCCAGGTGCACACCACCCAGGCGCGTACCGGCCGCGGCATGCAGATCGAAGGACTGTTCCACTTCACCGCGAATGTTGTCGAAGCGACGCGTCTTGTAACCATTGGACGTGCTTTCGGTATTGCCATGCATCGGATCACATACCCACAGCACGCGGCGTCCATCGCGACGTATCGCCTCCAGCAGCGGCGGCAGCTTCTCTGCGATATGCGCAGCGCCCATGCGGTGGATGAAGGTCAGCCTGCCCGGTTCGTCTTCAGGGTTCAGGATATCGATCAGCCGCAGCAACTGGTCCGGGTTGACCG
>JBDTZK010000035.1:0-9967 GCA_040005195.1 Pseudoxanthomonas sp. | reverse complement strand
GTAGCACGCGCCGGAAGAAATCCACGCGCAGGTCGCGCGCGATGCGCAGGGTTGCGTCGTGGCCGACCAGTTTTTCGGCATAACGCGAGAGGATGCGGATAAAGGTGAGCGCGCGGATGCCGGCCGAGGGTCCGAAGAAATTGAAGCCCATGGCGGTCACGCCCGCCAATGAGGCGGCGGTGAGGAAATGCCCGGCCAAGCCCAGCAAGGCAGTGCCTGCCAGCAGCGTCAACAGCAGCAGGAACAACGTCAACGCGATGGCGCGCGCATGCAGGCGAAGCACCGGGTCCATCGAGCGCTCGTTCATCGCGCGCCCTCGGCGGTGCCGATAGTGCCTTCCGGCAGCCACAACACCTGTCCGGCCATGCGCATCGCCGCCACACTGTGTGTAGCCATGACCAGCGTGCGCCCGCGTGCGAATGTTGTCAGGGCAGCCAGTAGTGCCGCTTCGGTGTCCGCGTCCAGAAATGCGGTGGGCTCATCCAGCAACAGCAGTTGCGGATCGCGCAGGAACACACGCGCCAGTGCGATGCGCCTGGCTTCGCCGCCGGACAGGCCAAAGCCACGCTCGCCGATCTGCGTATCCAGGCCCAAGGGGAGCTTGTCGGCGAAACGCATTACCTGTGCTGCTTCTGCGGCAGCGCGCAGTTCGATGGTGCTGGCGTTCGGGCGCGCCATGCGCAGGTTGTCGGCGATGCTGCCCTGGAACAGGAACGGGCGCTGCGTCGCATAACCGATGCGAAGAGCGCGCGGAACCGACAGGCTTCCCGCCTCTGCTGGCAACCAGCCCGCCAGCGCATCCAGCAGCGTGCTTTTGCCGCATCCACTGGGGCCGGCGAGGGCAAGGTGTTCACCCGTTCCCAGCGTGAACGAAAGGTGGGACAACGCCTCGCGATGTGCGCCGAGCGGCCGCAGGCACAGATCACGTGCATAGATAGAATCGGCGCGCGGTGTATCTGCAGGAGCTGGCTTTGACCGCGATGCTGTTCCGTCTGGTGCGGCCGACGCATCGTCGCCCGTTTCCATGAAGACGGCTTCTATTTCATCCAGTGCGGCAAGCGCACTGGCGCGATCGTGGTAGTGCGTGGCCAGGCGGCGTAGTGGTGCGTAGTACTCCGGCGCCAGCAACAGGCAGAACACGCCCATGCCCAACGTCAGTGGGGAACTGCGCAGGTCGATCATGCCCAGGTAGCTCAGGCCCAGGTAGACCGCGACCATGGCCACGCTGAGCGAGGCGAAGAACTCCAGCGCCGCTGACGACAGGAACGCGATCCGCAGCACCTTGAGGCTGCGTTCGCGCACGCTCTCGGCCGCATCATGCAGGCTCTCCAGTTCCGCATCGCCTCGTCCATACAGGCGAATCACGCCCAGGCCACGCAGCCGGTCTGCGAAGTGCCCGCCCATCCTGGCCAAGGCCTGCAACTGGCGCCTGCTGGCAGCTTCCGCACCCCAGCCCACCAGCATCATGAAAACCGGGATCAACGGCAGCGTCACCAGCAATACCGTACCGACCACGCGGTCCACGCAGAACACGGCGATCAATATTGCCAGCGGCACCGCGAGCACTTCCGTGCGTGCCAGCCAGTAACCACCGAAATAACCTTCCATGGCCTCGGCGTGCGTGCCCATGCGTTCGGCCAGCGCACCGCTCCGTTGCCCACGCAGCCACAGCGGACCCCGCGAAAACAGACGCCGGGCGATGGTCTGTCGCAACGCCAGCGTGATCGCGACCACGCCGGCATCCGCCTGCGACCGGGACACCCAGGCGAGCAGCGCGCGCAGCAAGCCCACCAATAGCAGCGCGCCCAGCGGGATCATCACTGTCTGCGGCGACGCTTTTTCCACCAGCACCTGCTGTATTGACCAGGCAATCGCGGCGGCCTGCGCTATCAGTAACCATCCGGCCATGACGTTACAGAGACCGGCCACACGCAACCGGCGCCGTGAATCGCCTGCCAAGGCATCCAGGCGCAGGATTTTCTGTCTGCGGGTGTTGTCGGCGTCCCTTTCGTCCGTGGCGGCGGCGTGCATGCGGGCAATTCAGGAGGAGGGGGCAGTCGGGCCACATATCGAGCGGCGAGAGCATTGTAACGGCGCGCCGTCGTCAGGCCTTGATCGAGATCAAGGCGCGGTCCGCGGATCGGGCGCATCATGCGTCCAACTTCCACCGGATAGCCTCCGCCATGCCGGACACGATCGTTGTAGAACTCTCGCGCCTGCAGTTCGCACTGACCGCGATGTACCACTTCCTGTTCGTCCCGTTGACGCTGGGGCTGTCTTTCATGCTCGCGATCATGGAAAGCGTCTATGTAATGACCGGGCGCGATATCTGGCGACGCATGACCATGTTCTGGGGCACGTTGTTCGGCATCAACTTCGCCATGGGCGTGGCCACCGGCATCGTCATGGAATTCCAGTTCGGCATGAACTGGTCGTATTACAGCCAGTACGTGGGTGACATTTTCGGTGCGCCGCTGGCGATCGAAGGTCTGATGGCGTTCTTTCTGGAAGCGACCTTCGTGGGCCTGTTCTTCTTTGGCTGGGACAAGCTGTCCAAGGTGAAGCACTTGATGGTCACCTGGCTGGTCGCGCTGGGCACCAATATTTCGGCGCTGTGGATCCTGATCGCCAACGGCTGGATGCAGTATCCGGTCGGCGCGGAGTTCAACCCTGCCACCATGCGCATGGAAGTCACCGACTTCATGGCGGTGCTGTTCAACCCGGTGGCGCAAGCCAAGTTCGTGCACACGGTCAGCGCGGGCTATGTGCTGGGCGCGGTGTTCGTGACCTCGATCAGCGCGTTCTACCTGCTGCGCGGCCGACATGCGGATCTGGCCAAGCGCTCGATGGCGGTGGCGGCAAGCTTCGGCTTGGCGGCAGCGTTGTCGGTGGTGGTGCTGGGCGATGAAAGCGGCTATGTCGCGGGTGAAAACCAGAAGATGAAGCTGGCCGCGATCGAGGCGATGTGGGAAACAGAGCCCGCGCCTGCCGGCTTCAATGTCTTCGCCATTCCCGATCAGGAAACCCGCACCAACCATTACGCCGTGCATATCCCGTGGGTGATGGGTCTGATCGGTACGCGTTCGTTCAATACCGAAATTCCGGGTATCGATGACCTCGTCGAGCGCGCCAAGGATCGCATCCGCAACGGCCAGGTCGCCTACGCGGCGCTGCAGAAAGTACGCGCCGACCGCAACGACCTGCATGCCAAGGCGATGTTCGACCTGCACTGGCAGGACATGGGCTATGCCTTGTTGCTCAAGCGCTATCGCGAAGACATCGGCAACGCGACCGAGCAGGAAATCACCAAGGCGGCAGCCGACACCATTCCGCGCGTGGCGCCCTTGTTCTGGAGCTTTCGCCTGATGGTCGGTGTGGGCTTCTATTTCATTGCCTTCTTCGCGGTGGCGTTCTGGCTGGCCACGGTGCAGAAGCTGGACAAGTACCGCTGGTTCCTCAAGGTCGCCCTGTGGAGCCTGCCGCTGCCGTGGCTGGCCATCGAAGCGGGCTGGCTGATAGCAGAGTACGGACGCCAGCCATGGATCATCGACGGCGTGCTGCCGACCTTCCTGGCGGCCTCGGGTCTGAAGCTGCACCAGATCCTTATTTCACTCACCGGCTTCGTGCTCATCTACACCTCGCTGGCCATCGTCGACGTCTACCTGCTGCGCAAGGTGATCCTGAAGGGTCCCGACGACGTGCCCGGTGGCGACAAGCGCCCCAATCATGAAGGCGCGCCGCTTGCGGCCGCCTCCTCCACCGTCGCCTGACCGGAGCACGACATGGATACGATTCCTCTCGACTACGCGACCCTGCGACTGATCTGGTGGGGGCTGCTGGGCATCCTGCTGATTGCGTTCGCGGTCATGGACGGCTTCGATCTGGGCGTCGGCACGCTGCTGCCGGCGGTGGCGCGTACCGATGCCGAACGGCGCCTGGTGTTGAACGTGATCGGTCCGGTATGGGAAGGCAACCAGGTGTGGCTGATCCTGGGCGGTGGCGCGATCTTCGCCGCATTCCCCGCGTTGTATGCGGTGAGCTTCTCCGGTTTCTATCTGGCGATGTTCCTGATCCTGTTCGCGCTGATCCTGAGGCCGGTCGGTTTCAAGTTCCGCAGCAAGGTGGAAGACAAACGCTGGCGTGCGCTGTGGGACTGGGGACTGTTCATTGGTGGCTTCGTGCCTGCGCTGGTATTCGGCGTGGCCATGGGTAACGTACTGCTGGGTGCGCCGTTCCATTTCGATGACACCCTGCGTATCTATTACACCGGCGGATTCTTCGCGCTGCTGTCGCCATTCGCGGTGCTGTGCGGCCTGGTCAGCGTGACGATGCTGGTCGCGCACGGTGCGGCAATGCTGGTGATCAAGACCGACGGCCCGGTCTCCGTGCGTGCGCGTCGCTATGGCGCAATCGCGGCGCTGGCGACGGCAGTGCTGTTCGTGGTGGCGGGCATCTGGGTGGCCTTCGGCATCACCGGCCATGCGGTGGTCGGTATTGCCGAAACGACAGGCCCGTCCAACCCGTTGTTCAAGCAGGTCACCACCATGACCGGCGGCTGGATGGCGAACTACCAGGCGATGCCATGGACCTGGATCTTTCCGATGCTGGGCGTGGCCGGTGCGTTGCTGAGTGCACTGCTGTTGCGCGCCGGCCGCGGTGGCTCCGCGTTCCTGGCGTCAGCCCTGGCCATCGCCTGCATCATTTTGACCGAAGGCGTGGCGCTGTTCCCATTCCTGCTGCCGTCTTCCACCCATCCATCCTCCGGCCTGACGTTGTGGGATTCTTCTTCCAGCCACATGACCCTGTTCGTGATGCTACTGGCCACCTGCGTGTTCCTGCCCCTGATCATCTTCTACACCAGCTGGGTGTACCGCGTGCTGCGCGGCAAGGTGAGCCCGGAAAGCGTGGAACAGAATCACAGCTCCTACTGAGGAAAAGACATGTGGTATTTCTCCTGGATACTCGGCGTCAGCCTGGCTGCGAGCTTCGCGATCCTCAACGGCATGTGGTACGAAATGCGCGAGAACGATCGCACTGCGCGCGAAGCCAAGGAAGAAGAAGCCAGGCGGCTGGCCGAAGAAGCGCGCAGCTGATCGCAGTGCTTTGCGAACTCATCGCTGCGTAAGTGGCGGTGCGGAGCGAACCCATCGCGCGCCTGCTTTTTGCGGTAAAGGACGGTATGAACAACGCAGCCTGAGGGGACGGGATGCGTTATAAAATTGCATGAACCCCTCTGGCTCATGGGTAATGCACTGTTTATGGCGTGCTGATGATCGTGTCCTTCACGATCCGCACGCTGGAAGCACTGCTGGCGTTATCTAACTCTGCTTCGTACCAGCAGCCGTCGCTGATCAGGCGTTCGCATTTCCAGGAAAGGAAATCGAGCAACCAGGTGGCCTGCTTGGCCTTGCTGCGCTGCAAGAACATCTCCAGCGCAAAAACGGCCTCCAGTCGTTGATTGTCAAGTACGGACCAGTCAGTCCACTCCAACAACCAGTCGTAGTCCGCGGATGGTTGGATCTGTGATTGCATGGAATGGATCCTTATCGCCTGCGCCCGGACCGGATCACGATGGCTTCCTGTATGGGTGAGAGGTATGCGTTGCTTCTGCGGCCTTGTTCAGCAAATGTGCAACATCGCGACGGCATGGCGCCGTTCGCATGCAGCGCTCTCAAACACTTGTCCTTTCGGATAACGGCGCGATGGTCACCAGGTGGACGCGAACTCCATGATCCGCGTCCGTTGCACGGCGGCTGAAAAAAATCTGGACAGGTCGGCACGAGCATCACTTTGCCACCCGTATCGCCTTTGCGACACGGGTGGGGGATGGGCTTACTGCCGTGCGACCAGCGTGGTTCCAACGTAGGCGCCGGTCAGACGCACGTAGTAAGTGCCGGCTACCGGCGCGGTAAAGCGTACGGTCTCGGTGTTGCTGCTGGCGCGTGTGGAGAAGCCATCGCGATCGGTCGTGGTCGGCACGCGGCCGGCAGCGACATACAACGACAGGTTGCCCGTGCCTCCGTAGGTCATGAACGTCAGCACCTTGCCTGCCTCGGCCTGGAAGCTGAAAAGCGCGTCTTCGGCGCCGCTCGACAGTTCGCGTGCTTCCACCTTGTTCTGCAGCACGACGGTCGGGGGCGCGCAGTTCTGTGTGCAAGGCGGCTGTGTGGCGGTGGTCAGCAGCGTGGCAAGGTTCAGGATGCCTGCGCCGATCGGCGTGGAAGCCGGAATCGACACCGGGAACGGACGCGCGGTGTTGCGCAGCAGGGTGCGCATCTGCGACCAGTTCAGCGGTGTATCGATCACGCTCTGCACCATCGCCACTGCGGCCGCGACGTGCGGCGATGCCATCGAGGTGCCGGTATATCCACCGATCACATACTCGCTCGTCGGACGGGTGGTGCCGGCGTTGATCACCTGGAAAATAAAGCCGTTCGGATCGCCGTCCACCTGTCCACCGCCGCCTGGCGCGGACAGGTCCACTCGCGTGCCCCAGCTTGAATAGCTGGCCTTTCCGCCAGTGACGCGGGTCGCGCCCACGGCGATGACACCGTTGCAGGAGCCCATCGTGTACGTGCCCGCATCAGCATTGGAGTTGCCGGCGGCTACGACGATGATCGAGCCGAGGTCGTTGATGGTATTGATCGCATCCTGGTAGACGGACGGGCACGAGGACGCCTCACTGCTGCCCAGGCTCATGTTGATCACTTCGGCAGGATTCGCGTTGACCGGCAGACCCTCGACCTGCGCGCCGGCCGCCCACAGCATGCCGTCGGCGATGTCGCTGCCGTAGCCGCCGCAAGAGCCGAGCACGCGCACGGGCACCACTTTCGCGTTGTGCGCCAGGCCGGCGAGGGCGAGGCCGTTGTTGGTCTGTTGGGCAATCGTGCCGGACACGTGGCTGCCATGCCAGGAGCTGTCCTGTGCCGGATGCGACGCAGAGCCCAGCGCGGTGCAGTAGTTGGCTTCGACCCAGTCGCCGACGTCCCAGCCGCCTGCAACGCGATCATCGGTATCGCGCCGCGAAATGCGCTTGTCGGAAATCATGTCGTAACCGGGAAGCACGTTGGCCGCGAGATCGGCATTGTTCTGCACGATGCCGGTGTCGACCACGGCCACTACCACGCCTTCGCCTGTCGAGAGGTTCCAGCCCTGTTCGGCGCGGACGCCGCCGGTGGCATTGGTGAAGTTCCATTGCAGGGCGGAGTATGCGGGGTCGTTCGGCGCGACGGCCGGCACCGCTCGCGTGCTGCGGGCGACATCAGCGCGCTGGTACAGGCGGTCGGCCTCGACCTTGAGCACCCCCGGTTCGAGGGACAGCTCACGCATGAAACCTGCCCGCTCCGATTCGGTCAGCGCGCGCGAGGTCTGCACGACATACCATCCGGGCGCGCCCATGCGGCGCAACACGCGTGCAGTAGCGGCCGGACGAGCCATCGAAATTTTCGTCGCACTCACGGCACTGGCCAGACCGGCGCGCCGCACCGAGGTACCGAGCGCGCTGGTCAGCGCGGTGCGGCCGTTGGCCTGTGCTGCGTTGGTTTTGACCACGAAGCGCTGACCGCCGGCACCCGCGGCCGGGGTCGTCGTGAGATCGCGGGTCACGCTGCGGTTTATGCGGGGTTCGGCGGCCTGGACGGCGCCGGTCAACAGGATGGCGGCAATGGCGGCGCCGAGGGTGGTCTGGATGCGCATGGAATGTCTCTCTCCGTGGAAGGATGGATGTGGATCGCCGGAATGGGCTGAATCGGAAAGACAGCGGCGACCTGCGCCGCTGCCGGAAGTCAAAGATCGATACCGAAGCCGACGCCGGCCGATCGCTCGTCGCCGCTGAATGCGCCGCCGAGGCTGAAGGACGCACGCTCACCGATCTTCTTGGCGTAGCCGACCGACAGCGCCTGCTCGCCGCTCTGGTAGCCGACACCGACGGCGATGCGACCGCGCGGGCTTTGAGTGCCGGCGGCATTGGTGGCCATATTGAGCATCGCGGTGCTCATCGCACCCTGTTTGTCGATGCGGCGGTTGGTGTCGCCGAAGCGACGGTCGACATCGCCGCGGTAGCTTTCGAACTGGTCGCCCCAGTTCGCCATACGCTGGTCGGTGTAGGCCTTGGACGTGGTGACCGCCTGGGTGGCCGTCGTGTCGGCGTAGGCCTTGGCTTCGGTGACGCCGGCCTGCACCTGGCCGACGTTGGCTGCGTCGGTCGTCTGGGTGCCAGCGGCGACGTTGGTTATCTGGCGCTGGTTGGTCGCGCTGCCTACCGAAACCGTATTCGCACGGTCGGCGACCGCGCCCTGGCCCAGCGCCACGGCGCCCTGCGCAGTGACGCTCGCGCCCTGCCCAATCGCCGTGCCGGAGGCCGCAGTGACCGACGCGCTTTCACCGACGGCTACCGCGTTGGTGGCATTGGCCGAGATGCTGCTGTTGGCACCGACTGCGGTGCTGCCGTCGGCATTGACGCGTGCGTTTGCGCCCAGTGCGGTGTCGTTGGGGCCGTGCGCGTAGGCATTGCCACCCACCGCAACGCCATTGTCGCCATTGGCCACCGCGCCCGAGCCGACCGCGACGGCATTGGTGTCGGCGCCGGTCGTCGCTGGCGTGTCGCCACCCACCGAGACGCGGTCATTGGTGCCCTGGTTCGAATCGAACCTCGTTTCGACGGCACCGACGCGGGTTTTGAGATTGCTGATCTCGATGTCCAGCATGGCGAACGACGCCCCGATGGACGCGTAATCGATGCCTTGAATCGAATAGCTCGGCGCAGTCAGCGTGCCGAACGCGGTGACGGTGGCCCCGCCGCCAAGTGTATCGGCCACGTTCTGCAGGCTGGCATGCAGCTGACGACCGTTGATCGCATCGGTGCTCGTGGTCGCCACCGCGCCGTCGGCAAGATTGCTGATGCGCGTACCGTCGGCACCGGCAAGCATCAGCGCGTCCTTGTCGGCGTTGTCGTAGACGACTGCGTTCGCGGCAAGATCACCCAGACCTGAGGTCATCGCTCGCACCTGCGCCAGGTTCACCGCATCTGTGTCCTCGCTGCCTGCCGCGACATTGGTGATCTGGCGTTCGGCGCCAGCGCTGCCCACCGAGATGGTGTTGGCACGATCGGCGAGTGAATTGGCGCCCAGCGCGACGCTATTGTCTATGCCCCGCCAGAGACCATCAGCATCCAGGATGCCGACATAGGCATTGGTGCCCATCGCGATCGAGTTCGAGCCGTAGACGTTCGCGTCGGTGCCCATCGCGATGCTGTCGACATAGAGAATCGGGTCGCCTTCGCCGAAGAAGTAACCGTTCCAGACCGTGGCCTTGCCGATAGCGATGCCGTTGCGGCCGGCCGACCAGGCGCCGTTGCCCAGAGCGGTGCTGTTGACGTTGGACGCGAACGCCCCCGCGCCGACCGCGGTCGCGTTCTCACTCAGGGCGTTGGTAAAGGCGCCCAAGGCGGTCGCGTTCACCGCCACGGCGCGTGCGCCGGCGCCAGTGGCTGTGGCCCAGTCGGCCGCCGCATCGGCGCGGTCGCCGATTGCCGTCGCGTCGTAGCCGGTCGCCTGGGTCACGTAGCCGATCGCGATCGAGCGGATGCCGCTGGCACTGGACAGCGCGCCGATCGCAGTCGATGCGTAATCCAGCGCCTGCGCGCCGCCACCGATCGCCGTTGACAGACGACCGGACGCGCGCGTGTTCTGCAGTTGCGAACCCGCGAAACTTGCGCCGAGCTGATCTTCCAGCACGTCGACGATGCCGCCGATCGCGACCGCCGACTTGCCGGTGGTCTCGGTCTGGGCACCGATCGCGGTGTTGAAGTCGCCGTTCGCCTGCGCGCCCGCGCCGAGGGCCGTCGAGGCCAGGCCGTGCGCAGCGGTCTGCTGATCCAGCACGACTCCGAAGTCGCCGATCTCGCTGTAGTCCAGGCGCAGCATGCCGCCGACGGCCGTCGCCGAACTGCCGGTCGCCAGGCTGTCCT
>JBDTZK010000404.1:0-2976 GCA_040005195.1 Pseudoxanthomonas sp. | reverse complement strand
CTTCGCTTTCTCCAGGCGGGCGAACACGAACCAGGAAATTCTGGCCTGCCAGGCATAGTGCTCAGTCGAGCACCATCACCGCGTCCACCTCGAACATCGCGCCTTTCGGCAAACCCGATACCTCGATGGTGGAGCGCGCCGGGAAGGGCGCCGCGAAATATTCCTGCATCACCGTATTGACCGCAGAAAACTGACCCAGGTCGGTGAGATAGAGGCCCAGCCTGACCACCTGGGACAGCGATCCGCCCGCCGTTTCAGCCACTGCCTTCAGATTGTCGAATGCGCGACGTGCCTGTACCGCGATATCGCCTTCAACCAGGTTGCCGGTGGCCGGATCCAACGGGATCTGACCTGAGAAATACACGGTGTTGCCGCTGCGTACGGCCTGCGAGTACGGGCCGATGGCTGCGGGTGCGTGGTCGGTCTGGATAATCTGGCGGGTCATGGTGACTCCAAGCGGTAAGTTCCATCGCATTCTAATCCAGGCGCAAGCCAGACCCGTGATCTTCTGCTTCTAGAACTATCGAAAAGCGCTCACGGACACGGCCTGCCCACGCAAAAAATGCTACTGGCGACGCACGCCGTGCACCACGTTCAAGCGGCGCAAGCGACGCATTACTTCGGCCAGATGGTTGCGGTCACGCACCTGGATGGAGAAACGCAGGACAGCGGCGTTGATGTCGCGCTCCAGGTACTCGACGCGGTCGATGTTGGACTGGCTTTGCGCGACTGCCGCGGCCACCTGCGCCAGTACGCCTGGCCTGTTTTCGACATCGATCAACAGCGACACGTCGTAGTCGCCGCTGACACTGGCATCCCAGTCGATCGGAATCCAGCGTTCGGGCGACTTGCGGAACTCGACCACATTGGGGCAATCCAGGCGATGCACCACCAGTCCCTTGCCGGCGGTGTGGTAACCCATGATCTCGTCGCCCGGGATGGGCTGGCAGCAGTTGGCAAAGCTCACCACCCCGCGCTCGGTGCCGTTGATCAGGATCTTTTCCTGGGAATGCCTGGAGTGTCCACCCGGTCGCAGCTCGGCAAACGCGGTCAGCGCCTGCGCGGCCTGTGCCGGCATCCAGTTGCCCAGCGCCACTTCGGCAAGGAAAGCTTCCAGGCGCGGATACCGATGCTCGGCCAGGAAGGCTTCCAGGCGCTGCTGCGGCAGACGCTCCAGAGAGCTGTCCAACTCTTCCAGCGCACGGTCCAGCATGCGGTGGCCCAGTTGCACGGCGTCTTCGTGTTCCAGCTGCTTCAACTGGTGCCGGATTGCCGTGCGTGCCTTGCTGGTGACCACGAATTCCAACCACTGGGGCTTGGGCAGCGCGGACTTCGCGGTGATGATCTCAACACTCTGGCCACTGGCCAGCTTGGTGCGCAGCGGTACCAGCTTCTTGTCCACACGAGACGCTACCGCCTGGTTACCAACGTCGGTGTGCACGGCATAGGCGAAGTCGAGTGCGGTGGAGTTTCGCGGCAGCGAAAGGATCTTGCCCTTGGGCGTGAATAAATAGACTTCGTCCGGGAACAGATCGACCTTGACGTTATCCAGGAACTCCAGCGACGAACCCGCCGCGCGCTGGTTCTCGATCAGCTCCATGATCCAGGTATGCGCGCGACTCTGCGCACTGTTGGGTGCTTGCGCACCAAACTTGTAGGTCCAGTGCGCGGCAATGCCGCGCTCGGCGATGAGATCCATTTCCACCGTGCGGATCTGCACTTCGATGGGGGAACCGTACGGACCAAACAACACCGTGTGCAACGACTGGTAACCGTTCGCTTTGGGAATGGCGATGAAATCACGGAACCGTGCATCCAGCGGCTTGTACTGGGCGTGCACCGATCCCAGCGCCTGGTAACAATGCGGAACAGTGTCCACGACCACGCGGAAGCCGAAGACATCCATGACATGGTCGAAGCTTTTTCCTTCGCCATGCATCTTGTTGTAGATGCTCCAGGGCGTCTTCACCCGGCTGACCAGTTTGTGTTCCAGGCCATCGCGGGTCAGTCGCTGCGAGAGATGCGCCTCGATCTGTGCCATCGATTCGCGCCGCATCACCGGCTGGCTGCGAATGTGCTTGTCGATAATCGCGTGGCGCCAGGGATACAGGGCACGGAAACCCAGGTCCTGCAGTTCCGATTTCACCAGATTCATGCCCAGTCGCTGCGCGATCGGCGCGTAGATGTCCAGGGTTTCCTTGGCGATGCGCTTGGTGGCCTCCGCGCTTTGCGCGCCCAGGGTACGCATGTTGTGCAGGCGGTCGGCCAGCTTGATCATGATCACGCGCAAGTCGCGTGACATCGCCAGCAACATCTTGCGGAAACTTTCGGCCGCTGCTTCCTGGCGGTCACGGAAATGCAGCTTGTCCAGCTTTGTGACGCCATCGACCAGTTCGGCCACCGATTCACCGAAGCTCGCGGAGATTTCCGCATGCGTCAACGGCGTGTCTTCCAGGGTGTCGTGCAGGATCGCGGCGATCAGCGTCTCCACGTCCAACCCCAGTTCGGCCAGCACCTGCGCCACGGCTACCGGGTGGGTGATGTAGGGCTCGCCGGACTTTCGGGTCTGGCCCTCGTGTGCCGCCGCACCCACTTCCCAGGCGCGGCGCAGCAACGGCAGTTGTTCGGCAGGCAGGTAGCTCGCCACGCGTTCAAGCTGATGCACATACTCAGGCACCCCGTCGTTTCGGGATGACAAAGGGTCGACAGTCTTGGCAGTGCGGCTGCGGGTCATGCCGCCAGCCTATGCCAGCAGCCAAATTACGGCAAATTAAAGGGTGACTTGCCCGGACATGTGCGGCTCAGCGTCCTGAAAAACAAACAGCCCGCTTGCGCGGGCTGTCGTGGCTGCAGCGATGCGGCTGAAGATCAGTCGTCGCCCTTGGACAAATCGTCGTCGGCAACCACTTCTGCCGCTGCCCATTCCAGGGCTTCACGCTCGGAACGCTCGCGCTCGGACTTCTCGACGCGGTCGAT
>JBDTZK010000034.1:0-10006 GCA_040005195.1 Pseudoxanthomonas sp. | reverse complement strand
CCTGCCCTGAGCCCCCCATTGACTCGGCGTATCAACGCACCGGTAAAAGGTGCTTTTCCGCTGTCGTCGACGCTGACAACTTTCAGGTAATAAGTCACCGTCTGGAAATCGCGATTGACATCGAAAACTCTTGGCGCAGACGACAACAACGGAGGGTGAGGGCCATGGCCGGTGAAATTGTCAGCGTCCGATAAAGTCAAGACACCCGTCGTGTGCGAATAGTTGGCAGCGAAGATCTGTGCATTCGAACAGTCTGCCAACATGACAAGATCGCCATTGACGAAATTTGTTCGTGGTGGTTCGCCCGAGCGTGGGTTCAGCGTAATTGAAGAAATGTCTCCCTCGACAGGATCCGTAGCAACTAAGCTACTTCCAGCATCGCCAATGGACCATCCCCCAGAAGGGTTGACATAGCGCACGGTAATGACATCAGCACCCTTGACCCGGTCACCAGGCCTCTTACCCATCGGCGGGAGACCTGCCGCGATGGGGTCAACGGGCGTACAAGCGCTGAGTGTGCAGTCATAGCCACGCATGAAAAGGAAAGAAGGCATGCTGTACGGTGCTGTCGGTACAGCCGGATAGAGGGCTAAACCGCTAGTGCCACCCCACACCGTTGTGACGTCCCCAAGCGCACCACTGGTTGCACTCGCCTCCGTGCCTATCAGATCCCGCGCAAAAACCTTGGGCGATCGAAGATGATCAAGATGCGGGAGCCCGGCACCGGTTCGAGCTATGCCACCGGTGTTGTTGCAATACTGGGCGTTGGCCATGCGCAGGTCTCGGCTTAGGCTGGTAATCGCAAAACGCCCTTCTTCCTGCAACCTTGCCAACTGAATCTGTACTTTGTTGCTGTTGGACGTTGAGACAAATACGGTAACGACACCCGCCGCGACGAACAAACCCAACACCACCGCTACCATCAACTAGATCAGCGTCACACCACACTGGCGGCGCGTATGGATGCAACGCGTCACGGCTGAAATTCCCAAGCAAATGTTTGCGTGACATTGCCGCGATGACTCTCGTCTCCCACTCCCGACTCGATCCAACTGATGGTCATCGCACAATTGCCACCGTAAGGCGGCCGCAAATTCAGCGGAGGCGTCGAGCCAAAACCTGCAACAGCGCCACCGTCGCAATGGACGGTAGCCGAGGGATTTGGCAGGAACGTCTTGAGCTGACGGCTCCACAGCACCTGATCGTGTAAGGCCAAGGCAACAGGATTGCAGCCGGTACCCGTCTCGCAATCTGCGCTGGAATCCGTAACAGGGTAAGCACTGCTGTTGTAGCTTCCATCCCAGACACCCACCGGGTTCGCGCTCATGCGATTGGCCATATTACTGGCCAGAAATGTGACCTGCGTGCGCAGATACGCAGCATGGTTGGAACGTGTGGCCACCACCATCAAGCCAGCCAGACCAATCAGGCCAACACTGAATACCAACACAGACATCATCACTTCGATAAGTGAGGCGCCACGCTCGTGCGGCAAATTCCGCATGAAACTCTCCCTATGGCCCTGCTGCACTGTATTCGTCTGACCCGCTTTAAACATTCCCTAGCCGATAAACGGTAGGAATTGCCGGATGAGCGGCTCATACCAGTTCGCCTATGAGAAGTGGCTGACACAAATCATCGGCAGAAGGTAAGGCAGAATTAGACCGGGCGAGCACGCGGTTACAGCACGGGGCTCCCTTCCTTATGGGTATTAATATCAGTACCACGCGTTGAGCAACGGATCGATTCCGCGTACAGCGATCATTGCGGCCATCTCGAACGACTGAAGGCTCTGCTTGTAAAAATGCACACCTTGGCGCAACTACACTCCGCGGCCGCGTAGTGCAGGCTTGCACCCCTACGCGGCCGCGAAATCGCTTGGACTCAATAAGTCACGACGGTCATGAGTCACTCCTTCGCAACTTACGTAAAAGTCCCAGTGATTCCGTTACTTGAGAATTTCTCGCCAGTTGACCCGATTGAGCTGGTTGCTACCGCCGGGCTGTTTGATCTTGGCCATGGAAGGCAGCGAGCCCGTCTGTCCATACAGGATGGCGTATTCACCGCCGGGCAACTGGACCATCTGCACACCAGTCGTCGCGGAGGCGGTAGCAACAGACACCATCAGATTGCCTGCACTATCCTGAAGCACGGACTGTCCGGTTGAAAAATCGGCTGCATAGATATTGCCCTGCAACGAGCAGGGATCCAGGGAGGGTGTCACCGTAGCCCACGCCACTACCGAAACGCCAGCGGCTGCATCCGGATTCACCACGATTCGTTCGGTACCGCCGCTACTGCTCACCTTCCCGGGCAGGTCGTAATACCAGCCGGTAGCGCCATCACTCAGGTTTAATGGCGTGGTCAATGGATTCGCAGTCAGTACGCTACGTGTCAACGCAACAGTGGCCGGTGTTGGGGTACTACCGGTTCCATCACGCAACGCATACATGGTTTGTTGCTGCGAATTGTTCAAATCACTGATATCGAGAAACTGGCCAGTACCGACGAACACCCAGCGCAGTGTGTTCAGTCCGGTGGAGTCGATCGAAAGCTCGATACGAGGTGCGGTGGTGATCGGCTGAGCCACTCCCGACGGATCGGTCAGGGTAGCCAGCTGTAACGGTGCCGGGTAGGCAGGAGTCGGGCTGCCCAACGCATCGACTGCCGGCTCCGATAAATCGAAACGCCACACATTGCCCAACAAGTCGCCCGCGTACACCTGATCGATGGTGCCATCGCTGACATCTTGGGTATATCCAGTTGCCTGGGCCAGCCCGGCAGGACTGGTCGCCGTGCCCACATTGGTGTCGATCTTCTGTATCAACGCACCGGTCTTTGCATTCAGCACATACAAAATGCCGTGACCGGCCAACGTACCCGTGGTGTTGTTGTAGCCAGACGTCATGATCACGACCCAACCGTATTTGCGGGTCTTGACAATCAGCGGGCGGCCATAGCTGTAGCCCATGTCGGGATCGCTGAATTCCCACATGACCTTGCTCTGTGCGAGCTTCGTTTCACCATTCGCCAACGTTGTGCTGTCACTACCCGTCGTGGCAATCGCGCTCGGCACTGTCGTGATGTTCAGCGCGTAAATTCCCTTGCCCCCCTTGCCAAGTCCACCCACTAATATCGTCTGCCAATTGGCTGTCGCGGTGGTAGACGTCGTGGGATTCAGGCCGGTGAGTTGAAAGTCGATATCACTTACTTGCGGCGTGCTGTCGACATAGAAATGGTGGTTCCAAGGGTTTGTCGAAACGCCGGTCAGATTTGCCAGGGCGGCAAGCCCGTCGACCTGTGGCGTGCTCGCTGTGCTGGGGCCGTTGTAAAGCAGGCTGGGGACATAGGCAAACAACTCGCTGCCGCCGCCATTCACTGGGACAGTCCCGGACGGGCTGGAAAAATCGGCCTGAAAGGCATGCAGCATACCGTCGTCCGCACCGGCGTACACGACCGGCAGGCGATTCGCAATCGACGTCGAGAAAGCGGTATAGCCTGGGTTTGCGGCTTCCGTGTAGGTGGGTGAGGATGCGTTTTGCACCAGTACCGCTTGAGAATCCACGATATCGCCAAGGACGTGGCTGCGTACGTGGTACGTGACGCCCTCATTGCTCTTGTCGCCACGCAGAAAATTGACCAGCGATGCACTGCCTGTGGCGGCCTGTTCTGCAGTAGACAGGCTGGTGTAGCGGAACGGCACGCCTGCGGTGCCACTCCAAGTGAGGACTCGCCGGCCGGTGTTCCAGCCAACGATCGTGGTACCACTGCTACCAACATTCTGAGTCAGGTTTTCCAGTTGTGCCTGCGCACTCCATGTATTGCTGCCTGCAACGGGTGTGACGCTGCCGCCCGCCAGGGCCGACGCGACAAAACCGGAAACGTCGCCATCCCAGCTGACGGGCTTGTACTGGACGTTGTAGATCGGGAATCCGGCGACTGGCGAGTTATAAGGCGCCGTATTGGCCGTGATGGAAGTCAGTGCGCGCGTTGGTGTAACGCTCGGCGCAGCACCCCGTGCCACGCTGGTCGATGCCACGCGATTGAAGATTTGCGCAAGTCCGGCCTGCAGTAGATCCGGTTGATTGCCCTGGAAAAAATTGTCCGGGCGCAAGTTCTTGAGGGCAGCGGTGGTCGAGTTGGTATGCCAAGTGAGGAAATTCGCCGGTTTCCCATCCCCGTTGATATCGTTGAAACCACCGTACTTGGCCGTGAGCCAGTAGATATTGGGACCTGCCGAGCCGAGATTCGTCGGACTATAAATCTCATGGCCTGAGGTGCCATCGTAACTGCCAGGCTCAAGCACGTCGACTGCATAGGTGTCTATCGTCTGCTTGCCGAGGGTTGCTTGGCTCTGGGCAGTTGGTACAGTCAGGACAACGTCGTTTCGGATATCGTTGGTATGGGCGTAATAAGCTAGACCGGGCATGTAATAAGTTGCCTGATCTCCCCAAACCAACCCTCCCAACTGAGTGCCCAGAGAAGGAGAACTAACGTTACTCCAGTATTGAGAATAGCTCTTCGAGGGCGTAGTTCCCTCGATCAACGGGAGATTACCGAGCGCCGTTGTATAAGCGGCGGCATTCACGGCGGGAACGGTACCGTTAGCTGGAATGATAGGTAATCCGCCGCCAACTTGGCTACTGTTAATGGTGCCACCAGGTACGCCGGTATCGTAGTGGGTATGGTCATCGCCAATCGTCACGATGGCGTTGGCCTGGCAGGAATAACTGATCGGATCATTCGGAGGCGTGCCGGAAAATACCGGGAACTGGGGGTCCAGACTGTTGGTCGCAGACAGATTTTTTGTATAGCTCTTGTCCAAGGGTACCTGCATGAAATAAGCGAGCGTCGCCCAATACAAATCCGATACGGTGTCGTACGTCTCATAACCCGAATTGGTGTAACCGAACTGGTTCAGATAGTTGATCGCACCCGTTTGCGTGGCGTTGCCACCACCAGGAGCCGTCCCGGTGATATCAGCGGTATCGGGATTCGCAACGAAGATGCCAGTCGTTGAACTCCATTCGGCATTTGGATTGGGATTAATGCGTGCACTATTGCCGTTGTATGCCGTTGGACCATTGTCACGCAGCAGGGCCCGAACGACTCCGTTGGCTTGGCCGCTTGTATTTCCCAACAAATACCCATAACCCGATGCGCCGACGCGTATCTTGGTGTAGTTCTGCTGGATCAAACCCTCTGGCTTCGCGTAAACGCCGGCACCCACATAATCCGTACTAGCATGCGCAGAATTACAATTGCTCTCAAGCAAGTTCGCAACGCACACTTGTACCTGCGCGTTGTATGTCTTCATTATGTTGCCACCGGAATTGGAGAAGCCAGAGTTGTCCGCAACCTGAAATTTGGTACCCAGCCCACCGTTCCTGATATATACCGTACTCGACGAAAAAGCACTGTCACCAATTGTTGTAGCCCGGGTCACGTTCTTGTCGGGAAAGTTGGTACTGTAACTTCCCTGTTTGGTCAGATTCGAGCGAAGCAGCACCGTGTTGGTCGTAGTATCAGCTCCTCCGAGAGTAGGTGATCCGCGATTGCCACCGGTCAGCGCCTGACGGAATTCATCCAGTGCCGCCATCGTGGCCCAGTTGAGCATGTTGCCGCTCCAATGCCCGGAGCAACTGGGACCACTCTTGTTCACCGGTACGAACCACCCATTAGTGCTGTCGTAGTCGTAACACTTGTCATTGTCGAAATAGCCAAGATAATTCGTAGCCGAGGCGTAATCGTTTGTTCCTTTATAGGCTGCGACAAGACCCGTCGGGAACTCCACTGAAAGCGCCAGCATCAGATTGGCTGGTACGCTGGATGCACTGTAGATTGGAGTATCGGCAAGTGTGGTTGTGGCAGCCTGAGCGCTGCCTCCACCTAATAAGGTGAGCATGCATGTCAGCAACGTGCAGCCTAGACCGGAGAAGCGAAGCGAACGAGCAGACTTGAACATGGCCATTCCCGAAAAATACGAGTTATAAAACTACTGAGCCGCAACCCGCCCGCGCCCTTGGCTGGAAAGGTCCTGCTGACCTGCGCGTGGATCTCCGTACCTTCGACTGCGCATCTTTTCTTGTCGCAAGGCCGGCAGCACAAACCTGCCGCTTCACACATTTATCTATTAACGCAACACGGTCTGCACGTAACCGACCGTGTTTTTTGGCCCGTTCACCCCCACGGTCAAGCGAAATGCCGCATAGGCGCCTGAGGAGAACGGCGGTCCGTTGTCCTTCGTTTGATTGGAACTGGATCCGCCTGTAATCGTTGCACCCGGCACGATACAAATGACGGGGCTGGCGGGTCCTACGGTGGGGCATAGCCTTTCAACCACATAGAATCCGTAGTAACCGCTAGGCATGCCGGTCAAGTTCAAGGTAGCGACGCTGCCATTGTTGACTGGCCCCGCCGCCATCTGATTCACCAGCACGTCAGGCACGCCATTGGTGTTCGTGGTGATCGGCAATTGAAGGGTGGCGTAATAGCCAGCAGTGACGTTGTTGTTGTCGCTGATGGGCTCAAGATAATTCAGCGCCAACGCTTGCTGATAGGCATTTTCCCCGGCCTGGATCACGCTTTGCCTGAAAGCCAAGCTGCCCGCAATGGTATTGCTTGTGTCGATTGAACGCAGCAATGCGATAGCAGCCAGCAGTGTTGCCACCAGTACAACGACGGCTACCATGGTCGCGACCATGCCGTTCTGTCGACGAGGGCTGCCTCGGAAACTCCTGTGCACCATGTTTTTCGTCTTCATGTTGGCTCGGCTCAGAAATACTTGGTGATCATCGCGTTGCGAATCGGGATGGTGGTGTCGTACACCTTGTAGCGATACTGTGGCTGTGTGGTGATCGTGTACCGCAATGCCGCCGGGAGATCGCTGAACAACAAAAGGGTGAGTTTCCCCACATAGTCCGTTGCCCGCTCCGGCAATCTGCTCTGCGCGACGACGACGACGCGTACGGCCTTGATCTGGTTCACCGCATTGTTGGCGGCCAACGGGTTTGCCGTGAGCGCGCTGTATGCCCACGTGCCGGAGGGTTGCACCCATTTATCGATGCAGTCGGGATCCGCAACACCACAGGGCGTGCTCCCATCATGGATGCCATATAGCGCCTTGATTTGCACGATGCCATCGGCAATCGGGACCGCACCAGGCGCAACGCCATTGATGCGACGTTGCAGTAAGTCGTACTGCACCAGCGAGTTGCTGGTCGTGTTGACACCGAAAAGGCTGAGGACCGGGGCGTTGCCGAGGTCGTAGACATTGGTCGTGCCATTCATGCCCGCGGCGAGGCTGTTGCTCGCGTTCAAGGCAATGTTGTTCAACGCATCGGGAGCCGCGCTCGCTTGTCCTAGGGCGCAGGTGCCATTGTTCAGGGTACCCAGCAAATAGTCATCCAGAAATATTCCGAATGAGTTGGCGACAACCACATGGGTGACATCGGGCGTACTGTTGACGGTGGCCTTGAATACCCGCCCTGCCGAGTTGCCACTCACAACACCAATCACATCAGGCAGAGCATTGCCCGAGCCATCGGTACCGCCTTGGGCGATCAATACCGGCATGGCCAGCGTGGTAACCCAGCTACCGAATGGGGCAGCCAGGGTGCCTGCAGGAAGGGCCACGGTAGCTGACGTCCGGGCGCTGATGGCACAACCCCAGAGGCCATAGGACTTTCCTTGTATCAGGCCAGAACCCGCCGTGCGGATCTGGCGCTCCATGTAATACAGTGAGTAGCTGCCGTTTTGCTGGGCATCGTCGCCACTGCTGGTGGTGCGCTTCTGACCTTCGAACACAGCAAATGCAGCCATGATGGCCAAAGTGCAGATGAGACTGATCAGGATGCCGACCATCAGCTCTATCAGTGAAAAACCACGACCGCGCCCGGGAGATGCACGCCATCCATTATGTGGATGCCCCATGCATCGACCACCGGCGCCTGCCTCAATGCGATAATTGCGTGAAGGTGACATAGTTATGAGGGCCGGTGTCGTTGGGGGCTTGCCAGGAGACAGTGACTGTTACCAGAGCAACGGGAGCGCCAGATGGGCTGGCACTGGATACAGCAGTAATGATTGGCGGGTTTGCCACTGCGCCCGGCAGACATCCCGTCGCTGGAGTGGTTGAAGTGCAATCGATCGTGGCGGCCCACGCCTTGTACATCGGACCTCCGGTGCCGCCAACACCGCCGGTACCGGCAAACGCCGTACCGAGAGCACCTGTCGTGGTGAGATCGCTCCCCCACATCTGCGCGATCACTTGGTCAGCCAGCATCGCAGCATTCGAGCGATATATGGCGTCACCCGCAAGCTTCACCGCGGTACCCTGCAAAGCCACCATGCCCAAAATTCCTATGCTGAATATGAGAATGGCTATCACGGCGTCGAGCAGCACAAAGCCTCTTTGCGATGAATGCCTGAAGATATGCCCGTGTTTCATTCGCGCGGTTTTCACATGCACCCCTGCGGAGCGTTAGCACTGAAGGCAATCTTGGGATCGCACATGCGCACCGATCCACCCGCGGAGATCGTGGTAACCAGCCAGCGGGTGCCGCCCATGGTGGAATTCGCATCAATGCGTGCGAGCGAGGTAACACCGTAGTCGGATGGGCGACCCAGCGCGCTGAATGTGATCCCGGAGCCAGCAGCCACTGCGGTGGTGAGTGGCGTAGTGATCGTTCCCACTGCAACGGCGGTATTTATCTGTACGGCGCTCGCGCCACCTTTGGAGACAAAAGTCTGTATGGGAACGCCAGCACCGCAGACCGTCGCCGCCGCTGGAAGCTGGCAGACAGTCCAGTCGGCAGTGCCCGCTGACGTAAACTCAAACCTTACGTTGGTCCCGCGCTGGGATGCCTCATTGCGTGCCAATCGCAGGCCGTTCTGAATCGACTCCGCTGCATTACGGACGCCTGTATTGCGTATCCATTGCTGGTAACTGGGAACACCAAGCACCACCAGAATAGCGAGCACCGTGATGGTCACCATCAGCTCGACAAGGGTGAAACCCTGTAGCAACGCCGCTTTCATTGGCAACCGCCCCCCTTGCGGACCACCCAGCAACCGGCGACAGGCGAAGTGCCCCAGCCGGCCGGCACCAACGGAGTGGAGCGCGCGTTGGCGTTGTTGATCTCAAATTTGAAGCCAGCAACTTGGGAACCGGTAAAGCCAACGGCGTCTGCGACATACGCCGATCCACTTGCTGCGGGCGTACAGGTGACTGTGAAATATTTCAAGCCGCTGGACGCGGTCGCCGGACTCACGCCGCAACCACCACCCGCGAGATAGCTGCGGTTATCTTGGTAATACTGCTCCATGCTGACCCGATATGCCGACAGCGTGTTCTGCGCTTCGGTGAGCTTTCCGCGGGTCACATAAGCCGTATAGCTGGGGATGGCGATGGCGAGAAGGATCGCCACAATCGCAACCACGATCATCAATTCGATCAGCGTGAATCCGGTCGCCGGTTTACGATGCGTGAGCATCCTTTTCATGGATAGTCCCCTTGTGACGTCAACACCGAACATCTGGCATGTCGCCGATGAAAGTTCGCACCCAACCAATTCGTGCACGAATTCCCGGATATAGCTCAAGATTGAATCTTCAATTCTAGAAATTTGACACCGCCCATACGACCATCAGTGGCAAAAAAACCGTTGCCGTCGCAGGACTTGTATCAAATTCCCCTGATTTCCCTGTATGCACTCTATCGCTCCTCCCCTCCCCAACCAGCCCTCAGCCGACAGGCGGTAGGAATTGCCCGACAGGCGGCTCGCGACAAGGTCCCAACGGTGATTTTGGTCACGCTCAGGCTGTCGTCGCCTCGGCTCCTTCGAAACTGCGCAGGGTGCGCAAGCGCCTCAACTGCGCGTCGTGATGGGGCCGGTGCAACCATCGCACTGCTTGCGCCTCCCCTTGTCGCACCGTAAAATCCGCGGCTCTCTGCCGGAATAGCTCAGTTGGTAGAGCGGCGCATTCGTAATGCGTAGGTCGTAGG
>JBDTZK010000403.1:0-2982 GCA_040005195.1 Pseudoxanthomonas sp. | reverse complement strand
GCTACGGCACGCTGCGCGCGGCGGAAGCTGCCACCCAGCTCAAAAAATCCGGAACGACTTTCAACGGCATCATCCTGCTAGGCCAGGCTGACAACATTCTCGAATACGCCCAACGGCGCGACAACATCATCAGCTATGTGGTGTCGCTACCAACGCTCGCCGCACTGGGCTGGCATCACGGCAAGGTGAAGCGCGATGGCCATACGTTCGAGCAGTTCATCGATGCAGCCGCCGCATTCGGACGCGACCGCTACCTGACTACCCTGTTCCTGGGTAATGGCGCCACGCTGCAGCAGCGCCAGGCCGCCGCCAACGAACTGCAGGCATTCACCGGCTTGCCAGCCGATGCCTGGCTGAAAGCGGACCTGAAAGTTTCCAAAGTAGCCTACGCGCGCCAACTCTTTCCCGGTCAGATTCTGTCGGCGAGTGACGGGCGCTACCTGCTGGACGAAAAGGGCAATTCATCAAGCCTGCCCGATTACAACGCGGTCGCCGAACGCTATTACCGCGAAGTACTTGGTGTCCCGGCCGAGGCCGGCAATTATTCCACCGCGATACCCACCTCCGGTGACTTCAATGCCTGGGATTGGGATGTCAACAAGTCGCCGTTTGGCGACTATCCGTGGGTGGGTGAACTTCGGGAACTGCTGGTATCCAATCCGGATTTTCGATTACTGGTTGGCGGTGGTTACTACGACAGCCAAACCACGATCGGCGCAATGGACTACCTGGCGGCGCAATCCGGATTCCCTATGAACCAGGTCCGCACGCGCTACTACCAGGGCGGACACATGATGTACACGATCGAACCTACCGCCGCGCAACTCGCCAACGACATCCGCCAGATGGTGCTGCGCACATGGTGATGATCATGTCCTGATCCGCTTCCATGAATGCATCGCGCTATCTGTCAGCTTCTCCGCACCAACTCCCATCGTCCAGCCAAAGAGCTTCCCTCATGAAAACCGCCGTTCCCAATCGACTGTCACAGATCATTTCATACACCCTGTATTCCCACGCCATTGCATTGCTGTTGCTTCCCACAATGGCATTTGCCCAAGAAGCCGAAACTGAGGCCAAATCTGACGCGACCCAGCTGGAAACCGTCACTGTGACCGCACAGAAGCGTACCGAGCGCCTGCAGGACGTGCCTATGTCGGTGCAGGTACTGAACACCGAGAAGATGAGCAGCCAAGGCATCTTCAAGCTGGCCGACTATTTTTCCCAACTGCCTGGCTTGTCCTACGTCCAGTCGCCAATGAGCAGCAACATTGTCCTGCGCGGCATCGCGACGGACTCCGGCATCGGATCGCGCCCGACATCCGGCGTGGTCATTGACGATGTGCCTTACGGATCAGCGGTCAACACCGGTTCCATTCCCGACCTGGACCCGTCGCACCTCCAGCAGATCGAAGTCCTGCGCGGCCCGCAAGGCACGTTGTATGGCGCGAGCAGCATGGGTGGGCTGGTCAAGTACGTGATGGCAGAGCCCGATACCAGTGGCATATTTGGCAGCGTCGAACTCGGCGGATCCAGTGCTTCGCATGGCGGAGACGGCTACAACGCACGTGCTTCGGTCAATTTGCCGCTTTCTGACAGTGCCGCCATCCAGGCCAGCGTTTTCAAGCGCCAGGACCCCTATTTCATCAGCAACAACAACAGCAATGACACCAACGAAAACAACGCCAGTGGCGGCCGTATCGCTGGACTGTGGAATGTCACCGACAACGTCACGGTAAGCGCATCGGCACTCTTCCAGACTACTGAAACCGGCTCAAGTTCCGTCGTGGACACCGACTCGAACCTGCAACCGCTGTATGGACAGTATGCCCACGACCGCATCAAGGGCGGCGATACCTTCGACGGACAGGTTCGCCTGTTCAACGCCAAAGTCAGCTGGGATCTCGGCTGGGCCAGGCTGGACAGCATTACCGGTTATGCCGAGCACCGGAGCAAGGCTTACCAGGACGTTGGGTACACCGCCATCGGCGGGCTTGCGCCGATCTTCGCGAATATCTTTGGCCTGGACAGCGACAGCCCGAGCTCCTTGATCGACAACCGCTACAACATCGACCGCACGACGCAGGAGTTTCGCCTTTCATCGCAGGGCGAACACACCCTCGATTGGCAGGTCGGCGCGTTCTATAGCACCGAGGACGACAAAAGCACGCAGAACTTCTACATCGCAGACAAGACGACCGGCACCATATTCGGTGACTTTCCGCTGCTGATCGCGCTCGGTGACACCAAATTCACAGAGTCCGCAGTGTATGGCGATGTGACTTACCACTTCACGCCGAAGTTCGATGCCCAGGTCGGAGTGCGCTATGCCAGAAACAAACTGAGCGACGACTCATTCTCCGGCGGATTGCTGCAAGACGAAATTGCGACGTCCGGCTCCAATGATGACAGCGTGGCGACCTACCTGTTTACGCCCCGCTACCGCTTCAACGAAGACACGATGGCCTACCTTCGCGTGGCGTCCGGCTATCGCGCCGGCGGCAGTAACGGCGACCTGGTGCAGAATATTCCGCGAAGCTACGATTCGGACAGCTTGTGGAGCTACGAGCTTGGCGTGAAGAGCCAGGTGCTGGATCGTTCACTCAGCCTGGAAGCTGCATTGTTCTACATCGACTGGAGCGACCTGCAGATCTCGCAAACCGAGCCGACATTGGGCAGCAGCTACACCACCAACGCCGGCAAGGCGATCAGCCAGGGTCTGGAGCTTTCTGCCACATGGATGCCATCGGCCGAGTGGAGAATCGGTGCAAGCTACGCGTTGACAGATGCCACGCTGGCCGAGGACATCCCGGGGTATACCGATGGCTCATCAGCCTATGGCCTCGATGGCGATCGTTTGCCCTATTCGGCACGCAACAGTGCTTCGGCGTCTGCCACACGCTACTTCTCCCTGGGAGCCAACCTGGACGGATTTGTCGGTGCGAACGTCGCGTACATGGGTGATCGCAACATGGAGTTCAC
>JBDTZK010000402.1:0-2982 GCA_040005195.1 Pseudoxanthomonas sp. | reverse complement strand
CCACCGTAAGGGTGGCGGCCAAGGCAAGGCAAGCGGCGAGCGGTAGCGGTCGCATCATGTCGTATCCGTAACTCTCTATCATTGCGCGCGCTACGTCCAACCGCAGCGCTTGGCTGTGGCAAGTATAGCGTGCGACTCGCGAAGCCTGCCATCCATTGAGTTCGCGGAACGAATTTCCCCCCGATGAGATGGGGCTTGTGAGAACGCAGCGGGTGTGATGTTGGCCATGCCCATCACAGACGTCGACGCAAGTCACCATGACCTTCGGGGCATGCCGGAAATCAGTTTGGGTGATATACCTATGTACAACACCTAACAACCACTCGGTACGACCATGTCACGACCTGCTTCCAAGACACGCCTGCTTCCACGTGCATTGCACGTTTCCGTCCTGATGTGTGTCCTGGCGCTGGCCGCCTGCAAAGGGGAGGGCGAGGCCAAGGGCAAGCCCGGCGATCCACCGAAGGCTCCTGATGCCGTGCCCGTCGAAGTCAGCAAGGCGGCGCATCGTCCGGTGGCTGCCAGCTACACGGGCACCGCCGCATTGGAGCCGCGTGCAGAATCCCAAGTGGTGGCTAAGACGTCCGGCGTGGCACTTTCGGTGATGGTGGAAGAAGGCCAAGTGGTGCGTGCCGGGCAGCCGCTGGTGCGCCTGGACCCTGACCGCGCACGACTCGCCGTCGCGCAGGCCTCGGCTCAGATGCATAAGCTGGAAAACAATTACGGCCGCGCCAAGCAACTGGTTACACAGCAGATGATCAGCGCCAATGACGTGGACCAGATCAAGTTCGACCTGGAAAACGCGCGCGCCCAGTACACCATGGCCACGCTGGAGCTGTCCTACACCACGGTGACTGCGCCTATTTCCGGCATCATCGCCTCGCGTTCCATCAAGACTGGCAACTTCGTGCAGATCAATACGCCGATCTTCCGCATCGTCGACAACGCGCAGCTGGAAGCCACTCTCAACGTTCCCGAACGGGAAATCGCCACCCTGAAAGCCGGCCAGCCGGTCGAGTTGATCGCTGACGCGCTGCCTGGCCAGACCTTCAGCGGTACGGTGGATCGCATCGCACCGGTAGTGGATTCGGGCAGTGGCACGTTCCGCGTGGTCACCACGTTCACCGGCAAGGGTTTGCTGCAGCCGGGCATGTTCGGCCGTATCAGGATCGACTACGACAAGCGCGCCGATGCACTGGTCATTCCGCGTGTTGCACTGCTCGATGATGACGGTGATCCGGCAGTGTTCGCCGTGCGTGACGGCAAGGCTGTACGCGTCCCGGTGAAGCTGGGCTACATGGACGGCGAATGGGTTGAAGTCCGTCAGGGAGTGAAGGCAGGCGATGCCGTTGTCACGGCTGGCAAGACCGCGTTGCGCGATGGCACGCTGGTGGAAGTCATCGGTGATGCCAACAAAACGACCGCCAAGGCGGGCGTTGAAGCTGCAGGCAAGAAACAATGAGCGGCCAAGGCTCTGACCGGGGAGCTGCGGGGCCTGGCGCGAATGATCCGCTGATTCCACCTGCTGGCTCCGTCGGTGGCGGCCTGGTGGAATTTTCCACCCGCCGCCGGGTCACCGTGGCCATGTTCTGGGTCACCATGTTCCTGTTCGGCTGCATCGCGCTGTTCGCGTTGAAGGTCAACCTGTTGCCCGACCTCAGCTATCCCACCTTGACCGTACGCACCGAATACACCGGTGCGGCGCCTTCGGAAATCGAGACGCTCATTTCAGAGCCGGTGGAAGAAGCCGTGGGTGTGGTCAAGAACCTGCGCAAATTGAAGTCGGTGTCGCGCACCGGCCAGAGCGACGTGGTGCTGGAGTTCTCCTGGGGCACCGACATGGACCAGGCCAGCCTTGAAGTACGCGACAAGATGGAAGTGCTGCAACTGCCGCTGGAAGCCAAGGCGCCGGTACTGCTGCGCTTCAATCCTTCCACCGAACCGATCATGCGTCTTGCGCTGTCCTCCAAAGCGGCTGGCAAGACCGATGCTGATTCCATTCGCCAGCTCACCGAGCTGCGTCGTTATGCGGATGAAGACCTGAAGAAAAAGCTGGAGCCAGTCGAAGGCGTGGCGGCGGTCAAGGTCGGCGGCGGCCTTGAGGACGAAATCCAGGTCGATATCGATCAGCAGAAGCTCGCGCAGTTGAACCTGCCCATCGACACTGTGATCCAGCGCCTGCAGCAGGAGAACATCAACATCTCCGGCGGCCGCCTGGAGCAGGGCTCTCAGCGTTATCTGGTGCGTACCGTAAACCAGTTCGCCAGCATCGAGGAAATCCGCAACATGCTGGTTACCACGCAGAGCGGCGGCGGCGGCGCTGCAGCCAGCGCGGCGCAGCAGATGGCGGCCATTGCAGCATCCAGTGGCGACGCCGCCACGATGGCGGCCGCGGCTTCCGTGCAGAGTGCTTCTTCGTCGGGTTCGACTACGGTGGCCGGCGGGGTTCCGGTGCGTTTGAAGGACATCGCTGATGTGCGCCAGGGGTACAAGGAACGCGAAGGCATCATCCGTCTGGCCGGTAATGAAGCGGTAGAGCTGGCCATCTACAAGGAAGGCGACGCGAATACGGTTGCCACCGCAGATGCCATCCAGGCCAAGCTGAAACAGCTGAAGTCGCTGGTGCCGCCGGATGCCGAGCTGACTACTATTGATGACCAGTCGCAGTTCATTCGCCACGCGATTGCAGATGTGAAGTTGGATGCGGTAATCGGCGGTTTCCTTGCCATCCTGATCATCTTCCTGTTTTTGCGCGATGGCTGGAGCACGTTCGTAGTAGCGCTATCGCTGCCGGCTTCCATCGTGACCACGTTCTTCTTCATGGACCAGTTGGGCCTGAGCTTGAACGTGATGTCGCTGGGCGGCCTTGCACTGGCCACGGGTCTGGTAGTGGATGACTCCATCGTGGTGCTGGAAAGCATCGCCAAGGCGCGCGAGCGTGGCCTGGGCATTCTGCAGGCGGCCATCACCGGCACCCGTGAA
>JBDTZK010000033.1:0-10012 GCA_040005195.1 Pseudoxanthomonas sp. | reverse complement strand
CTGCCGTCAGTGATTCAGTCCACAAGGTCTGCACCGAATCGGCCACGATGATCTTAGGCTGCGCGGCCACCGCATGGTCCAGGATTTTCTCGATGCCGGTTTCGGCCAGCGCCTGCAGGCCTTCCATTGGCAGTCCCAGGCGCAACGCACGGCCAGCGACCTGGGCCAGCGATTCCTCACCGGTGACGTAGAGCGACGGAAGCGTTTGAGACATCTGCGCCATCGCCTGCAGCAACAACGTCGACTTGCCAATACCCGGGTCGCCACCCACCAGCACCACTGCACCTTCCACCAGTCCGCCGCCCAGCACGCGATCAAACTCACCAATGCCGGTCGATACACGCGCCTCTTCGCTGCTGCGCACGTCTTTCAATGCGGTGATCTTTGGCGTTTCCAGCTTGCCGGCCCAGCCGCTGCGTCGGGCAGCCGGTGGTGCGGCAGCGGCGGATTCCAGCACGATCTCCGACAGGGAATTCCAAGCGCCGCATTCGCCGCATTGGCCCTGCCACTTGTTGTGTTCGGCACCGCATTCCGTGCAAACGTAGGCGGTGCGGGATTTCAGGGAAGCCTTGGCCACGTGCGGAACCGGTTGCAGGAGAAGGGGTCTACTTTATCCGCGCACGGTCTCGGCAGGCGAGATCCCGGCCATTCCATGCACGGCAAGTGCGCCTGAAACCCGTCCCGGCGGCCACAAGATCTGCCTTGGGCCACCCGCATACAATGAAAACAAGTGTGGGTTTGCCGCGAAAGCACCGTGAGTTGAAGCACCACGGGCGAATCCGCTGGGAGCCGGAGCCGGCAACTTCACGCATACATCCAGTAACGGGTGCGTGGAATTCACGATCCACTCATTGGTTTGAAACCAGCGGGACAGAATGCAGACACGGCATCTCTTTTGCCTGGACACCGCATCCCCACAGCAAGAACGCTCTCAAACAGGCGGGTCGGGGTTCGCACCTATTCCGCGACAATAGTCCGGTCGCGCCCCTGGCGCTTGGCGCGATACAGGGCAGCATCGGCCAGGGAGAACCATTCCTGCCATTTATCTTCCTGCCCAAGCAAAGCCGCGCCGGCAGAAATGGTGAGCGGCCCACCTGGACTTTGCAGGTCATCCCCAATGGCAACGCGAATGCGTTCGCAGGCCACATGCAGATCGGCAGCGTTCGCCACTTCGCCTACTACGACAAATTCTTCGCCGCCAAAGCGAAATGCCTGATCCTTGCTTCGCATTTCGCGCTTCAGAATCGCAGCGATATCCGCAAGCACGGCATCCCCGGCAGGATGTCCAAAAGAATCGTTGACCTGCTTGAAGTGGTCAATATCCAGAATGATCAAGCCATAGGAAAGCCCTTTGGAATGATGCAGACGGAGCGTTTCAGTCAGAAACTGTTCCATCGTTCTGCGATTCGGAAGGCCTGTGAGCGCATCCTGTGACGCGATCTTCTCCAGCATTCCGCGATCGGCGTCGATACGGCGGGTAAAGAAGTAGTTGAACAAGGTCACCATAGTCGCGGACACGCCAATCGAAACACTCACTATGGCGGGTTGATTCGGGCCAAGGATTATCAACATCGACGCCACAAGCAACAGGTTTACAACAAACCCCATCTTTGCAGGAGCAAAAAAGAAGTTCGTGATAAGCACCAGGTAAGACCAGTACACCGCAACCGAACCGACGCTCAGACAAGCCAGGATGCAACACAGGCTATTGATGATGCACAGTGCCAATCCTGCTTTGCGCGTATTTCCAGTCATAAGGGCATAGACCACGGCCCCTGCTATTACCGCAGCAGTCATGAAATCACTTATTGCTGCGAACGGCATGCCATCCAGCAGCCGATATACACCGAATACCGACACGAAGAGGGCAACCGACAGGCCAAACCAGGTCAGCAGTCTCAGCTGCGAATTCTTGCGGAATCTATGCAGCATGCTGTCGACCGGATTCAATCAGCATGTGAGCGCATGGATCCATTCGCAGCGGGGCCATGCGAACAGCGGCACAGACCGTATGAGAATCAATCCACTGGAGTCCTCTACTTGCAGTGGGCATGGCTACCTTCCCGGCCCGCGCTGGCTAAGGGGCGCCAACATTGACCTGGTCAAATATCCCATTCGAGCTGACCCAGAGATTCTCCAGATCCAACGAAGAAAGCGGCCGGGAAAAATAATACCCCTGGGCTTCGTCGCATCCTTTACTGCGCAAGAACGCTAACTGGGCAGATGTCTCGACGCATTCGGCCACCACTTTTATTCCCAATTGATGCGCCATGCCGATTATCGCCTGGGTGATGGAAGCGTGGTGCGTATCAGACGATATTCCGGCGATGAAGCTTCCATCGATCTTGACCGCATCCAGTGGAAAGCGCGCCAGGTAGGCCAAACTCGAATAGCCCGTGCCGAAATCGTCCAGCGACACCCGGATACCCATGCCCTTGAGTTCTTGCAACATACCGAAACTCGTTTCGGCCCTGGTCATCATCACACTTTCCGTAATCTCGATTTCCAGCAATCCCTCGGGGATCATCAGAGCCTGCATGTAATCTCCCAACGCACTCCTGATCGGCATCGGAATCAATGATGCAGTCGGGCCGGGACTGGCATGACCACCCGCTGCGTCAGGCGCAGGGAGGTCTTGAGGAACCAGTTGCAGTGCCGAGACGTTGACCGCGATGGGCAAGGAGGCAAGCGCGGTGTGCCGCCACTGCGCAAGTTGATCGCACGCAGCACGCAGCGCCCATGTGCCGACTTTTACGATCAGCCCGCTTTCTTCAAGGGAATCGATGAATGCTCCCGGCATGACCATGCCGTGGCCGGGCCGGTTCCATCGCAATAATGCTTCCACACCTGTCCAGACGCCGGTAAGCAGGCAGACCTTGGGCTGATAATGAAGGACGAATTCGTCCCGTTCCAACGCCCCGCGAAGCGCCTCCTCGAGGTCCTTCTTGTTCTGGGCCCGTACGTTCAGATCCGCCGTATAAAAACGCGCCTTGTCCCGTCCACTTTGTTTGGCGTCATGCATGGCCAGAGCTGCATTACGCGATAGTGCTGCAGGATCCTGAGTGTCATTGGGATAAAGACTCATCCCGACACTGGCAGTCAGATGAATCGTATTGCCCTCCACTTCAAAGGGCGCGCGTAACGTCTTCAGGACTTTGTCCGCAATCTTGACTGCCAGCTGCGGGTTACGGGCAGTCAACGCGATGACGGCGAACTCATCCCCTGCAAGTCTTGCGACGGTGTCACGCGTGTACAAGCATGCGGTCAGTCGCTGAGCGACTTGCCGAAGAATCTTGTCGCCTACTGCACGGCCCAACGCCTCGTGCGCTTCGCGGAAGCGATCCAGGTCTACATGCATTAAAACCAGCTGCAACTCCCAGGCGTCCGCATGCTGAATGGCATGGGCGAGATGGTCATTGAAAGAAGCCTGGTTTGGCAGGTCCGTGAGCGCGTCGTAGTACGCGAGTCGATGCAGCTTCTCGTCGGAGACAGCCCTGTCGGTAATGTCCCGCGCCACCATGACGATTGTCCAGTCGCGACCGTTGCTGATCGCATGCCGCCTGATCTCGTAGCGTGTGCGAATGGCTTCACGGCTCCTGATCCATGCCTCAACCGGCAATCCGTCGTCTTCACCTGCTATGAGCCGGTCATAAATGGATTCGAGCTGCTCGCGCGTCATCTCCATGACGTGTTCTGGGCCCATGCCCAACAATTCCTGCCGGGAATAACCGAATTGCTGGACGGCTGCTGTGTTGACCTGCACATACCTCATCGTTTTTCGATCAACCACCACGACAATGTCCGGGGTTGAATCCATTGCTGCACTGAAAAGTCCTATCTCCTTGTTGACTTCAAGTACTTGCTCGGCCAACAGTTCTGTCTGGCTCTGGAGTTGATCCACTTTCTCCTTGACGCGCAGCAGGCCGCTTATCCGCACGCATAATTCAGCGCGATCCACAGGCTTTGTAAGGTACTCGGAGACCCCCAGCTTGAGTGAATGTACTTTGGACGCCTGGCCCACAAGTCCGGTGACCATGATGATAGGAATATTCGAAGTTACCGGGTCGTCCTGCAGAATTTCCGCGACTTCGTAACCGTCCATCACAGGCATCATGGCGTCGAGAAGAATGAGGTCAGGGGTCCAGTTCCTGACCGAGTCGAGCGCATCGGGCCCGCTATGGACACTGATTGTCAGATAGCCCTCATCCGTCAACAAGGCTTCAAGAACCTGGCAATTTATCGGTTCGTCATCGACGATCAAAATGGTTGCCTGTGGTGCCGCGACGGCAAGCCCGTCGTCGGCCACGGGACTGGGAACTTCAACACCCTGGTTACTTGTCATTTGGAAGCCTGTGGGTGAGCGGCCTTGATGGGTACGCATCGTAGTTTGAAGGAGCTCGGGTATTGCCGCTGATCCTACGCCAAACATAGACAAGTAAGAGGCCCGCTGAGGCTAGCACGCCAACGCAGTCATGAAGGAGATACCCGCAGGTTTTTACTGCGGCGCAGCAAGCCCCCAGGAACGCTGCCATCGCCACACCGGCAAGCACCCCACTCCACCGTGTGACTACTGGGTTCAGGGGACCCGCCTGACAGCCAAGGCCATGCCACGGGCACTCGCCGGTGTGGGCCATCATTTCTACCCATAGCATGGTCGCTTGCTAACAAGTGGACGACATAAACACCCAAGGCCCAGACGATACCGGGCGTTGTGCAATTGCCGTAGCAGAGCGGATCAGAGATTGATGTAGTCGCTGCAGCTACTACATGTTGCACTTACCGTGCATTTGACGATGCCCGCCAGAACGGCTTTTGCAACGACCACGATGCAGTAGATGAGTTCGACCTTGAGCCAAGGCCTGCTTTCGGCGGTGGATTCAACCGTCGAAAGCGGTCGCCCCAATCAGGTCACACCTTGTCGCTCTAGTTGGCAAAGAAAGGATCGGGCAGATGACCGTTGGTCAGCAACTTGCCGGTCATATGCCGTTTCTATTTCGAAACCTCTAGCGGAATCAGCCCAAGCCAGATCAACAACAGGATCAACCATAGCCAGCGCCACCGGCCCATTCCCTGCCAAGCCAGTTTCCATGGGTGCGTGTGCGGCTCGCTCATCTCTTGTTCCTCCTCAGCGCAGACTTGAGCGCGTCGGCTGCGCGCAGTCCATATAGGTAAACGCCTGTAAAGCAAAGAGTGGTCATGGCGGCGCCGAACAAGAACCAGATCAGGCGCACCGGCCAGCCGCCGAAGCTGCCGAAATGCAATGGGTCCGCCATCTCCGCAATGCGTTGATGCACGCTCATGTCACGCCCATCGTGTTGATCGAGGAGTTCTCCAGAACGCAGGTCAAAGCCAACGACTTTGGCGCGATCGCGGACGAGCCACGCTTGCGCTTGACCGTCCAGCAGCAGCCCTTGGCCATCGGGACTTGGCTCGGCACCCCGGATCACCAGATCGGGCCAGCGCTGACCCAAAGTCGCCACGGCACGATCGATGGCATGCGGATCCGCGCGCCGGCCACCCTTCTCTTCTTCGGGCAGCGCGATCTTGGCAGGTGTCGGTGCCTTGCCGCCCAACGCTTCGACCAGATACCAGCCACCGGTCAATGCGATCAGGGCGATGAACCACAGGCTCCAGACACCCAGCAGGCGATGCACGTCGCCCCACAGCCGCCGCGGGCGATCGCCGCGTGGCCAGCTGAAGAAACCACGCCACCAGCGCTTGTAGATGAAGAAGCTGCTCGTCAGCGAGAGGAGCAGCGGAAGCGAGAGGGCCGCCACCAAGGGAACGCCGTACTTCACCGGCATCATCAGATGCCGGTGAGTGTTGCGCAGCAGCCGATGAGCGTTGAACCAGTGGCTATCTCCGGTCACCCGGCCACGGTAGGGGTCGATCCACACGAACCTGCGGCGTCCATCCGGCATTCGCATCTGCGCCGTCGCAGCGAAGCGTGAAGCATGCGGCGCTTGCACGCCTTCAAGTGTCCAGTCGGGATGGGCCTCCTGCGCCGCGCCGATGAGTTGTCCCCAGCTCGCGCGTTTCGGGCCCGGGCTCACCCGCATGTCCGCATGCAACAGCCAATCGATCTCTTGGGCGAACACGGCCAATGTGCCCGTCAGGCAGACGAACCCCAGGAACAGGCACAGTTTCAGACCGACCCAGCTGTGCAGATCGAACCAGAGGCGGCGCCCCTTACTCTTGGGGACGGAATTCGCGGCGGGCGCTTGCGCAGGCTGGCGCATGATGTCGTCGCTCAGAATGTGTACGCGGCTTGCAGGTAGAGGCGTCGCGGTTCACCCGGGAAGTGACCGTTGCGCTCGATGAACCCGCTGGCGGCGTACACCTTGTCGAACAAGTTCTTGATGTTGGCCTGGAACTTCCAGCTGTTCCACTGCGTCTGCCAGCTCAGATCGAAGATCGTATAGGGCTTGACCCGCTGGCCCTCGATGCTGATGCGTTCGTCGGTGTAGTCCATGCAGAAGCCGATCGCCGAGGCTATCGCCGGCAGCTCGTAGCGCGTCCACAGCCCCAGCTTGTTTTGCGGGGCATTGGCGAAGCGGCCGCCGGACGAGTTCGTGATGCCGTTGCTTCCGGCATCGATGACGCGCGCGTCGTTGTAGGCGTATGCCAGGTTCAGCACCCACCGCTTGGTGAGGTCGGCGAGCAGGTCAATCTCCAGTCCTTCGCTACGTACCAGTCCCAATGCGCCCAACTGGTTCACGCCATCGACGACTTGCCCGGTCGACTGCACGATGTTGCTACGCTCGATCCTGTAAAGCGCGGTATTCAGCGTGAAGCGACCATCACCCAGGAGGCTCTTCAGACCTACCTCCCATTGCCTGCTCTGCTCCGGGTCGAAAGGTCCTCCCGCGGCGGGGTTCTGGTTGCCGGTGGCTTGTGGAACGAATCCATTGGCCACGCTGACATAGGCGTTGAGCCCTTCGCGCAGCACGAAGGTGTTGCCGATGCGCCAGCTGATGTCGTGACCGTCGATCCGGCTGTCGGAAATCAGGTCTTCGTCTTCGAAACCATCCCAGCGCAACCCAGCCAGCAAATACCAACGGGGCGTCAGCGTCACCTCATCCTGCAGGTAACCACCGTAGCGCAATCCGCGCGTACGGGTGTCGCGCCAGGGCAGGCCGGCCAGGCCATAGTCGTGGTACGACGTCACGCCATAAATCGGGTTGAATAGGTCAATACCCGGGACCGGACCTGCATTGCCGCCCAGGTCGGCGCTGTTGGCGGTCTGTGCGGTGAAGTCCGAGTCACCGCGATAATAGTCGGCGCCGAACAGAAGCTTGTGTTCGATGGTGCCTGTGGCGAAGCGCCAGACGGCATTGCCATTGACTGCGACAGCATCATTGTCACGATACTGGTTGCGCAATTGCCGGGTCATCCATTCGGCCGTTCCATCGCCGTCACGATCAATCAGTCCCATCGGCTCATGGTAGATCTGGTGTTCGCTGTTCTCGAACCAGCGCGCGGCGAAATCCACATCCCAGGTCTGCGAGGGTGAGAAGCGATACTGGGCCAGAATTACTTTGGCCTTCATGTCGAGGAAATCGGTGACTTCGTTGTGGTTCCAGCGACGATCCGTCAAGAAATATCCGTTGTCGTTGACCGGCACGCCGCGCAGGCGGTTGCCACCCAGGTTCTGCGTGATGTCGGTGTACTGCAACGTCAGTTCTCCGGTTTCACCGACATCCACGGCAACGGACGCATCCCCGATCAGGCTCTGGCTGTCGGCATTCCAACGCACGCCCTCCTCGCCGTCGCCATAGACACCCAGCCGATAACGCACACTGCCGGACTCATTCGCGGGGCCGGTGGCCTCGAACGAACCGGCGGCGAAATCTTCGTTGCCGACCTGGACCTCGAGCCGC
This sequence comes from Pseudoxanthomonas sp., assembly GCA_040005195.1. GTDB lineage: Bacteria > Pseudomonadota > Gammaproteobacteria > Xanthomonadales > Xanthomonadaceae > Pseudoxanthomonas_A. The sequence continues at coordinate 2,132 of JBDTZK010000033.1, read as the reverse complement.
CGCTGCGCCTTGGCCTGCGGCTTACGTGTGACGTAGTTGATGACGCCGCCGGCGTCACCACCACCGTACAGTGCGCCGGCCGGCCCCTTCAGTACCTCGACACGCTCGATGTTGAACAGTTGGGGGACGGAGAAGCCGGCGTAAGGGTCGCCGCGCAGTCCGTCGTAGACCACGTTCTCCTGACGAAAGCCGCGCAGCGTAACGCCGGCATAGCTGAAGAAGCTGATGCCGCTGATACTGCGGTACAGGTCGGTGACCTGGCGGGCCGCCTGATCGTCGATCAGCTCGCGTGGCAGCACTTGCACCGACTGCGGCACCAACGATAGCGGCGTGTCGGTGCGCGTGGCCACGGCCGCGTCTTCAGCCTTGTAGAGGGTCTGTGCCCGACCTATGACCTGGACCGAATCCAGGTCGGTAACGTCCGGACCTGATTCCGTTTGAGGGACCGATTGGGCTCGGACATCGGACAGCGTCAACAGCAACGCGGTGGCCAGCACCGGGCAGCGAAACAGCAAGGACATGCGGTAGCCTTAAATGCGAATGATTATCAGGCGCAGAAGTGTAGCAGCCCACTCCTCGGCGGGCTACCTCTTTACCTTCGAAGCTGCCCCTCTGTTACGCCCGATAACCCTCTCTAATCCCCCCAGCGACGTGCAGGCAACTTCCGCCCTCCCCAACGTCAAACGCGAGGTCGAGATAACGAACTGCGCGTTCATTGGCCGACGCAATGCTTCTGTCTTTGTCTCTCGAACAGAACTGCGTCGATAGCTGATCCGACTTCGGCGTCGGGCGCGAAACAAGCAGACTCGCGGCCCCCGCTTCCTAGGGCCGACTTCCCCGTACTGCCTACCTTGCTCGGTTATTGGGGTAGAACACGTCAAGCACACAATTTTGAGAATTGGTGTTAATCAGTTCCCTGTCCCGAGGACGCTGACGAGTCGAGCCAGCGTGTTACTTCGAGCGTGTCCACTGATCGATTCGCGTGGCCCTGGCGGTGGGCATGAGGAGCGCTGGAGGATCGCCCTGAGGTGCGCTGTAGGAGTTTCCTGAGGCTGTCCGGGGGTACCCCCACGGGAGTAATTCGCGGTCTGTTATCTATCGATGCCCCTTCGGATTTTTGTGGCATTTCGGCCCTGCTTGCTAGGAGTATCCTCAAGGAGAATCAAGGGGAGAACGGCATGCGAAAGTTGGGTTGGTTTTTAGTTCTGGCATTTGCTTCGGGGTCTGCCCTAGCTCAAGCGCCTTTTTGTGTAGTGACCAGCGGCGTGACGAATTGCTTCTACTACGACGTCCAAAGCTGTCAACAGGCAGCCAGATCAATGAATGGACTTTGCTCTGCGAATCCACAGGCCGGCCAGCCGAGAGCATCTCAGCCCGCGCCTCAACCTAGTGTTGTTGCCCCTATCTACTTCGACACAGCTGAAGCAGGGAGGAAAGGATATGAGGCCGGCGTTCAAAGGCGACAGGCGCAAGAGCAATCCGAACTGAATCGCCTTCAGCAGCAGGTACTTCGTCAACAAATTGCGCAGCGAGAAGTGGCAGCAAGTGCGGACGCTGATCCTGACGGCAAGGCCCTCGCGCAAATTGCCGTGACCGCCAAGGCGCTGCATCATGCGTGCGGCCTCTCGCAGGCCTTGGGAAGCCCTGCCGGAATGAAGCTGACCGAAGACGAAGCTCTGCAGGGCTTCGCGTGCACTGTCTTTGCGCAAGGCGCGTACGCAACAGCGGTGGCAGCCTCCGGATTTTCCTCGCCAGACAAATCGATTTCGTTCTGCAGCCCGAGAGATGGAGGAAATGGGAGAACACTGGTCGATGCCATCGTGGCGGCGGGTAATCAGAACCCGGGCCTGCTTGCGCCCGAAATGAGCTCGGGCTCGCTATTAATCTATGCGTTGGCATCTCTGTCGAGTTGCCAGCCAACCCTGCACTGAAGGAACCAAAAATTCGCGCAACGACAGCAAAAAGCCCCGAGATCACCCCCGAGGCTTTCAAATGTACTTCTACGGTGGACTCCCAAGGTGTCCTCCCAGCTTCGGAGGTCTTAGCAAAAATCCCTTGTTTACAGGGTTTCCTCGAGGTGGTGCCGGAAATAGGAATCGAACCTACGACCTCATCATTACGAATGACGCGCT
>JBDTZK010000401.1:0-2988 GCA_040005195.1 Pseudoxanthomonas sp. | reverse complement strand
GTTCGTTGAATGGACGCCCTTCACCCGCCTGCGGAAGGCGCCGAAGGCGGATGGGGGCCGCTCCTGGCAAGCTGCAATGGAGAGGAAAAGCAGAAAGTCGCGCTGCGCAGGCCTCTCTGCTGCACGCCACGGGCATGCTGCTGTTTGAACGGCAAAAGAAAAGCCACGAAAGAGAGGCGTCCTGCGTATCGCCTCCGCACGCGTCACGGGTGGGTTGCCCACACGCCTTGACCTGTCTTGCGTGGGGATAGCGCCAATGCCAAGGCTGAAAGCCAAAACCTTCCGCTGCCCGGCAATGCGATAATCCCGCTCTCTCCAAGCCACACCCGAGCGCATTCCGCATGACCATCCATTCTTCCGTCCTGGAACTCATCGGCGAAACGCCCATCGTCAAGGCCCAGCGCCTGGATACCGGCGTGTGCGAGCTCTACCTCAAGCTGGAAAGCGCCAATCCGGGTGGATCGATCAAGGACCGCATTGGAATGTCCATGATCGACGCAGCGGAACAGCGTGGCGAACTCAAGCCGGGCGCGACCCTGGTCGAGGGCACCGCCGGCAACACCGGCATCGGTCTGGCCCTGGTGGCGCAGCAGAAGGGTTACAAGCTGATCCTGGTGGTCCCGGACAAGATGAGCCGGGAAAAGATCTTCAATCTCAAAGCCATGGGCGCCGAAGTCATCCTGACCCGTTCCGATGTCGCCAAGGGCCACCCGGAGTACTACCAGGACCTGGCCGCGCGTATCGCCAGCGAAACCCCTGATGCGTTCTTCATCAACCAGTTCGGCAACCCCGACAACCCTGCCGCGCACGAGTTCGGCACCGGCCCCGAAATCCTGCGGCAGATGGACGGCCAACTGGACGCCATCGTGTTCGGTTGCGGCAGTTCCGGCACCATGACCGGCCTGTCGCGCGCGTTTGCCGAACATGCACCGCACGTGGAATTGATCCTGGCCGATCCGGTCGGCTCCATCCTCACCGAATACATCAACGAAGGCACGCTGAGCGAAAAGTCCGGCAGCTGGATGGTCGAAGGCATCGGCGAGGATTTCCTGCCGAAGATTTCCGATTTCACGCGGGTGAAGAAGGCCTACGCCATCAGCGACAAGGAAAGCTTCCTGACCGCACGCGAGCTGCTGGCCAAGGAGGGCATTCTGGGGGGGTCATCGACCGGTACCTTGCTGGCCGCCGCGCTGAAGTACTGCAAGGAACAGACCAAGCCGAAGAAAGTGCTGATGTTCGTCTGCGATACCGGCAACAAGTACCTGTCCAAGATGTACAACGACTACTGGATGCTGGACAACGGCTTCATCGAGCGCCCCCAGCACGGCGACCTGCGCGATCTGATCCTGCGGCCCTACAGCCAGAAGGACACCGTCGTCGTCAGCCCCACTGACCTGCTCACCACCGCCTACCAGCGCATGAAGCTGTATGACGTCTCCCAGTTGCCGGTCATGGAAGGGGAGAAGCTGGTCGGTATCGTCGACGAAAGCGATGTCCTGCTTCACGTGTACGGTGACGAGGACCGTTTCCGCGACCCGGTGTCCACCGCCATGGTCAGCAAGCTGGACCGGCTGGACGTGAAGTCACCCATCGAAGCCCTGTTGCCGGTATTCGATCGTGGCCAGGTCGCCATCATCACGGCTGGGGAAGCTTTCCTGGGCCTGATCACTCGTATTGACCTGTTGAACTTCCTGCGGCGCAGGGTGCAGTAAGTCGCAGAACGCGTTGAGACCGGGCCGCAATCCGGTCATCAGGGACGATAGGTTAAGGGTCGGCTGCTAAAATGCCCGGCTGAAATAAAGGATCGATATGTCGGTAGAAAGTTCAAAGCCCAGTGATGGCGCACCCGGTCTTGCCCTGGGTACGCTCGCCATCCACGGCGGCCAGTCGCCCGACCCCAGCACCGGCGCGGTCATGCCGCCGATCTACGCCACCTCGACCTATGCCCAGAGCAGTCCCGGGGTCCACCAGGGTTTCGAATACTCCCGCACCCACAATCCAACGCGCTTCGCATACGAGCGCTGCGTGGCCTCGCTGGAAGGCGGTAGCCGCGGCTTCGCCTTCGCCTCGGGCATGGCGGCCACGTCCACGGTGCTGGAACTGCTGGACAGCGGCGATCACGTCATCGCCATGGATGACATTTACGGCGGCACCTATCGCCTCTTCGAGCGCGTGCGCAGGCGCACCGCCAACCTGGATTTCAGTTTCGTCGACCTGACTGATCTCGCCGCATTCGAAGCGGCTATCCGTCCCGGCACGAAGATGGTGTGGATAGAAACCCCCACCAACCCCATGCTGAAGATCGTCGACATCGCAGCAGTCTCCGCGATCGCGCGGAAGCACGGCTTGCGCATCGTCGTCGACAACACGTTCGCCTCGCCCATCCTGCAGCGCCCGCTGCAACTCGGCGCCGACCTCGTGATGCACTCGGCCACCAAATACCTCAACGGCCACTCCGACATGGTCGGCGGCATGGTAGTCGTAGGCGACAACGCGGAACTCGCCGAACAACTGGCCTTCCTGCAGAACTCCATCGGCGCCGTGCAGGGGCCGTTCGACAGCTTCCTTGCGTTGCGCGGATTGAAGACACTGCACCTGCGCATGAAAGCGCATTGCGAGAACGCAATGGCGTTGGCCGAGTGGCTGGAAACGCACCCGGCCATCGAGAAAGTGATCTACCCCGGGCTGGCATCACATCCGCAGCACGAACTGGCCAAGCGGCAGATGGATGGTTTTGGTGGAATAATTTCAATTGTGTTGAACGGTGGTTTTGAATCGGCCAAGCGCTTCTGCGAAAACACGCAGTTGTTTACCTTGGCCGAATCGCTGGGAGGTGTTGAGAGCCTGGTCAATCATCCGGCGGTGATGACGCATGCGTCGATTCCGGTGGAGCGACGTGCGGCGCTGGGTATCACTGATGGGCTGGTGCGGTTGAGTGTGGGGGTGGAGGATGTGGACGACTTGATGAGTGACCTGCAAGGCGCGTTG
>JBDTZK010000400.1:0-2989 GCA_040005195.1 Pseudoxanthomonas sp. | reverse complement strand
AGTCTCTATCAGCTACATGGGGACACGCTAGCGCTTTTCCACAACCTCTGCTGCAAACGCCAATCACATTTTGCAATCTGCGTTCAGCACGACGCCTGACCGCAAGAAAGCTCGAACGATCAGTTTTCTCAGGCGCTTTCCATCGTACACAGCAATGGATGCTGGTGCTGACGCGAAAACTCATTCACTTGGGTGACTTTGGTTTCTGCGACCTCGCGGGTAAACACGCCGCACACGCCGCGACCGCGGGTATGCACATGCAGCATCACCTGGGTGGCGCGTTCGCGATTGAGCGCGAAAAAACCCTGCAACACCTCAATCACGAAATCCATCGGGGTGAAGTCGTCATTGATCAGCAGCACCTGATAAAGCGGCGGGCGCGCGGTTTCCGGCTTTGCGGCTTCGACCGCAACGCCGTGGTGGTGTTCGGGTTCGGGTGTCTTGCGCTTGGTCATGCGGAAATTATAGGGCGGTCAGGTGTTGGTGGCGTAGACGCGAGCGACATGGACGCAATCGGACAGCGCAGGCACACTTTGGGGGCGGCACGCGCCGCTTCAAGGTTGTTGCTTCCCAATGGCAGATCTAATTCGTAGCTCCCGGTCCCAGATTGAGTCCAACGTCTGGCAGCCCGACGTGACCGTTGCCAGCATCGTGGTGCGCGATGGCGCGTTGCTGATGGTGGAGGAATCCGTGCAGGGCCGGCACGTGCTCAACCAGCCGGCCGGGCATCTGGAGCCGCATGAGTCGATCCTTGAGGCTGCGGTGCGGGAGACGCTGGAAGAGTCAGGTTGGGACATCGAACCGACTGCTCTGGTCGGCATGTACCAGTGGCAGGCGCCGGCGTCAGAGAACGGCGGGGATGGCCGGCACTTTTTGCGAGTGGCGATTGCCGCGAGGCCATTGCGTCATCATCCGGATCGCGTGCTGGATGCGGGCATCGTGCAGGCGCAGTGGATGACGCCAACGCAACTGCAGGCACAGGCCGAACGCCATCGCAGCCCGCTGGTGTGGCGCGTAGTGCGCGATTATCTGGCCGGGCAACGGCTTCCTCTGAGCGCCCTGGTGCAGATGCCGTGAGCGGGCTGGTGATGGTAGGCGTCTCTGGCGGCGTGGATTCCTCGGTCGCGGCACTGTTGCTCAAGCAATCGGGCGTCAGCGTCGCCGGCTTGTTCATGCAGAATTGGGAGGACGATGGAACCGGAGAATGCCGCGCCGAGGACGACCGCCGTGACGCGGTAGCGGTGTGCGGCAAGCTGGGGATCGGATTCCACACCCGCAATTTTTCGCGCCAATACTGGGATGGTGTGTTCACCCACTTCATCGACGAATACCGCGTTGGGCGTACACCCAATCCCGATGTGCTGTGCAATCGCGAGATCAAGTTCAAGACCTTTCTGAATGAGGCACTGGCGCTGGGCGCCGAATGCATCGCGACTGGTCATTACGCGCAGATCGACCAATGCGGTGACCGCTGGCGGCTATTGCGCGGCGCGGATACCGGCAAGGACCAGAGCTACTTCCTGCATCAACTCGGACAGGATCAATTGGCACACACGCTATTTCCCATCGGCCATCTTCCCAAGGACAGCGTGCGCGCACTGGCACGCGAGGCCGGATTGCCTACTCATGCCAAGAAAGATTCGACAGGCATCTGCTTCATCGGCGAGCGCGACTTCCGTGCGTTTCTGGGTCAATACATTCCAGCGCAGGCGGGCGAGATTCGTAGTGCCGATGGGCAATACGTGGGCACCCATGACGGTGTTTTTCATTACACGCTGGGGCAGCGCGAAGGCTTGGCGATCGGTGGCGTGCGTGGGCGCGAGTCGGCGCCATGGTTCGTCGTGGAAAAAGATGCCACGCGCAATATTTTGTATGTGGATCAGGGTCACGACAGCCCGTGGCTGCAGTCACACACGTTGACCTCCGAAGCCGCGCACTGGATTGCCGGCGGGCCGCCGACGCAACAGTTCGAGTGCACCGCCAAAACCCGCTATCGCCAGGACGATGCGCCGTGTGTGGTTGAAGTACACGACGATGGATGCCTGCGGGTGCGCTTTACGCATGCCCAGCGCGCGGTGACGCCCGGGCAATCGCTGGTGCTGTACGACGGCGCAGTGTGTCTGGGCGGCGCGGTGATCGCTGCGACCGATTCTCCCGCGCGCCGCTTGCTCAATGGTGAGCATGTATCCGTGCCTGCGGTGTGATGCAAGTGGCGTGATCCATCGTGCGACGTGAAATACTGTCGGCCATGACACTGCACGCTTTCGCCGCATGAATGACCGCATCATTGCCCTCGCCGGCCTCGTCCAGGCGGCGCGACAGGTGCGCCAAATCGCCGATACGGGGCAGGCCGAGACCGCGTCGCTGGCCGTCTGCATCGACAGCCTGTTCCGCTTCGATGCCGACTCTACGGCGGATGTGTATGGCGGCGTGGGCAATCTGCGTCCGGGATTGACCGTGCTGGTGGATGCCTGGGGCGGCACTGCTGCTGGCGATGCGTCGCGCAGTCCGGCAGCCAAGGATCCCGCGCTACTGAAGCTTGCCTACAGCATCCTGCAACTTGAACGCCGCTTCAGCGCCAACACACGCCTGGCCGAGAAAGTGCGCGAAGGGCTCTTGCAGATCGAGCGCCAGCGCGAACATTGGGGGCCGACGCATCCGACCGTGCTCGCCCGGCTGGGCGAGTTGTATGCCGGCACGCTGAGCACGCTGCGGCCGCGGGTGATCGTTCATGGCAATCCGGTCTATCTGAGCCAGCCAACCGTCGTCGCCGATATTCGCGCGCTGCTGTTGTGCGGTCTGCGCGCTGCGGTGCTGTGGCGGCAGATGGGCGGGCGTCAGACCGATTTCCTGTTTCGCCGTGGGGCGATGCAGCGCGCGGCGCGCGACTTGCAGCGACGCGGCTAACGTCGCAAGCCATCCCGTGTCAGCTCAACGACGACGCGATGCGGCCAGCCGGAACGCAGCGTTTCAAACGCGCTTGCACACG
>JBDTZK010000399.1:0-3000 GCA_040005195.1 Pseudoxanthomonas sp. | reverse complement strand
CCACCACATGCCTGCCGACGACACCACGGCACGCTGGATATGGGTGTAGCCGGGAATCGGAAGGCTTTGCTCGGCGTCGGCGCGATCCAGTGCAATCCTGGCAATGTCCCGACTCAAGGAAGAAAGCTGCAGCAGCTTTTCCTTCAACCACAAACGCGTGGCCACCAGGATCTGGTCGTTACGGCTGCGCCCGGTGTGGATCTTGCGGCCCGCGTCGCCCAGGCGTTCGGTCAGGCGTGATTCGATCGCGGAATGGCAATCCTCGAAACGCTCATCAAGCACGAATGCACCACCACTGAAGTCTGCGGCCAGCGCCTCCAGCTCGCGTTCCAATCCGGTGAGTTCGTCATCGGACAAAATTCCAATGCGCTGCAAACCCTGCGCGTGTGCCTTGCTGGCCGAGATGTCGTGCAGGAAAAACTCCCGGTCTAGGATCACGTCGTCGCCTGCCAGGAATTTCTGGATGCGCGCATCCACGGTCACGCCCGGTTTCTGCCACAACAGGTCGCTCATGCGCCCTCTCCGATCGGAATACTGGTGAATTCATTGAAGCCGAAAGCCAGGTTCAGATTCTGCATGGCTTGCGTGGCTGCGCCTTTGAGAAGGTTGTCCAACGTTGCCACCACCACCACGCGCTTGCCGCCTGGCGCCACGGTGAAACCACCGATTTCAACGCCGTGCTTGCCGGCGATGTGGCTGACCCACGGGGCTTCATCCAGAATGCGGATCAGCGGTTCGTCGGCATAACGCACGCGGTACAGATCACGGACTTCCTCGGCTTTCATGGGCTGGTCCAGCCACAGGTTCAGGGTCATGGTTATGCCGCGGAAATGCGGGGCCACATGCGGCATGAATTCCACCGGTACACCCAGATGGCGCGAGACTTCGCGCTCATGCAGGTGATCGGTCAGCGCATACGGCATCAGGTTGTCGCGCAGCTTGTCGGTATTGTTTTTATCGGAAGGCGTGGTGCCGGAACCGGAATAGCCGGATACGCCGAAACACTGTGGCGGCCCGACCAGTCGATCCAACATCGGCATGATGGCCAGCTGCATCGCAGTGGCATAACAACCGGGGTTGCTGATCAGCGTCTGGCCTGCGTAAGCACCACGGGTCAATTCCGGAAGTCCGTAGTACCAGTGCTGGTTGAAACGATAATCAGCGGAAAGATCCACGATCACCGTATCCGGCGTCTCCGCCTGCAAAGCAGCCACGAATTCCGCTGATTTGCCATTGGGAAGCGCCAGGATCACGGCATCCAGTGCGCGGCCGGCCACCTCGTCAGCGGAGAGATTCTCGTAGCGCAACTCGCCAACGAAGCCGTCGATTTGCTCGCCGACAGATTGGCCAACCAGCTCACGCGACGAGACGAAGGCAAGCTCGAGCTGCGGATGGCGTGCGATCAGCCGGATCAGTTCCGCGCCGGTGTGTCCGCGTGCGCCGACCAGGCCTATGGTTTTACGCGTTGTCATGGGTACATCCTCCCTGCATCAGCCGGTACTGGATATTGCGTTTCACTGCCGGCCATTCATTGTCCAGAATCGAATACACCACCGTATCGCGCAGGCTTCCATCGGCATGGCGCTTGTGGTTGCGCAGCACCCCGTCCTGCCTTGCACCGAGGCGCGTGATAGCGGCACGCGAGGCCTGGTTGAACCAGCTGGTTTCCAGGCACACGGCAGCACAGCCCAGTACCTCGAACGCGTGGGTCAGCAACAGCAACTTGGCTTCACTGTTCACGCCGGTGCGCTGCACGCGCGGTGCATACCAGGTGTAACCAATACTCAGCCTGGGCACGGACAGCTCGAGGTCGTAGAAACGGGTACTGCCGACTACGCTGCCTGCCGCATCGCGCACGACGAACGGGACTTCCAGCCCCTGTGCCTGCTTTTGCAGCGCGGCCTGCACCCAGGCATCAGCGTCGGCTGCCTTGGGCACATTGGTGTACCAGAGCATCGACAGCGCATCGCCTTGCAGGGCCAGCCGCAACCCGTCGACGTGCGTCACGGCGAGCGCTTCCAGGGAAACATGGCCACCCTGCAGCCGCGTGGCATGCCAGGTTGCGGGCAGGAGTTGCGCGCTCATCTCACCCCTCCAGCGACGGCGCGCGTGTGCGGCAATGCGCCACGCAGCGTTCAATCTCGGCAAAGGCCTCAATGCCGTACCAGAAGACTTTCCACTTCTCCTGCTTGTAGCACCCATCGGATTCGGCGTAGTAGAAAATGTTGACCGGGTTGTTGTGGCGTGAGCGCCAGAACAACTGCGGATTCTCTTCGCGCATCACGTGCCACACCGCGCGACCCAGGCCTTCGCCCTGCGCATCGTCCAGCACCGCGAATTTGTCCAGGTAAGCGAAACCCTCTTCCCGGGTCAGGATCAAGGCTGTGCGGTAGTTCTCGCTGATGTAGATGCGGTACGGCGTGGTGTTCTCGAAATAATCGGGAACCAGCGTGCGACCGAAACTGGATTCGATGAGCTCGCGCATCCGGTCCTGGTCCACACCCTCCCAGGAATCAAAGCGCAGCACGCGCTCGCCGCGACGCACCAGCGTGCCCGAACCCTTGTGGGTGAACAGTTCCTTGGCCAACTCAGCCGGCTTGGTGATTGATACCGACGAGGTCATCGGCAGCTTGTCCAGCAGGCTCTTGATCTGTTCGATCTTCACCCGCATGCCGCCGTTGATCCACGGCTGCGCCATCAGCTCGTCGTACTCGGTGGAGAGATTGATCGAATCGATCACCGCGCCCTGGTCGTTCAACAAGCCGCCGGTGCCGGTAAGGAAAATGATCTTGTACGGCTGCAGTACCCGCACCAGTTCGTTGGCGGCGAAGTCTGCGTTGATGTTGAGGATCTGGCCACCGGTGGTTTCACCCAGGCTGGCGATCACTGGAATAGAGCCCGCCTTCAGGCTGGCCTCAATGGCGGACTGATTGATGCGGCTCACCTCGCCGACCAGGCCGTAGATTGCCTGGTCCTTGTACTCGGCCTCGAACACACCGG
>JBDTZK010000398.1:0-3002 GCA_040005195.1 Pseudoxanthomonas sp. | reverse complement strand
CAGCGTCTTCCCGCTCAACCGTTCCAGCACCTTGATCGGCGCGTGCGCCGGCTCGGCCATTTGGCCGATATCGAGATGGAAGGTCTGCTCCAGCGCGAATTCCCCGCCCAGCGCGGCATGCAGCACCGTGTCGGTGAAGACCAGCCAGCAACTTCCTGGCGGGAAATCCACTTTGTAGTGCGGGCTGTTTGCCTGGAAATCGTCATCGCGCTTGGCCGCATCATGCAGCGACAGCATCAATTCGTCATACAGGCTGCGCTTTCCGCGGGTGATGCCCAGTTTCTCATACAGCCATGACTTGCCGGGCCAAGCCTTGATAGATAAGTGCGGTCCCACGCGCGGTAGAAAATCTGCGGCAAATTCCTCGAACGGTTTGCCCACATGCCAGTGACGCGGCGAGCTTGGCGCGACATTGGCGAAAAACCGCAGGATGCGCCGGCCCTGCATGGGGCGGGAAGGGAAGGCGTCGATATGCAGCAACCGGTCGTCGCTGATCTTGGAATAGCTGCGGCCCGCAACCTGCACCGGGCGGAATGAAGTGCGGGCGCGTTCCACCTCTCGATAAGGCAAAAGATTGTTGATCAGCATTGATGTGCTGTCTGCAAATCGCTGCATCATCGCGGCCAAGTCTTGCGCACGGGCGCCGGTCAGCGATGTGGCCTGCAGCTTGCCGCTCGGGTCCAGCGAAATGTTCTTGGCCTTGCCGTCGGACACGCTGGCGTCCAGGAACTGTTTCTCTGAATCCGCCAGTGCAAAAAACAGGTTCGGAAAAAACAGCACAGCGCCGTGCTCGAGGGCCTGAACGGCGCGTGCCTTTACCGCCGCATCATGCGGTCCGTTCCAACGGGTGATCGGCAATGTTTCAAGCATTGCGGTCCGTCATGGCCTCATAGATCAGTGTGCGCAGGTCGCGGCGCAGCTTTACCCGCCGTGCCGTGTCGGTGATCACCTGGGTCATGAATATCACGGCCATGTCTTCTTTGGGGTCGACAAAGAAGGTGGTTGAGGCCATGCCGCCCCAGGCAAATTCGCCGGCCGAACCGGGAATGCCCACCCGTGCCGGGTCCAGGGTTACCGCCACGCCCAGCCCAAAGCCGATGCCGCGATAACCGCTCTCATTGAAGGCGTCCGCGCTGGGTGCAAGGTCGGCGATTTCCGCGGCCCCCGGAAACTGGTTGCGGGTCATCAGGGCGACGGTTTGCGGCTTGAGCAGCCGCACGCCGTCCAACTCACCCTGGTTCAGCAGCATGCGGCAGAAGCGCAGATAATCGGCAACCGTCCCCGCCAGCCCGCCGCCGCCTGATTCCAGTTTGGGCGGTTTGAGATAATTGGCGTTGGGATAGTCGTTGAAGAGTTCCAGCCCGTTTTTGGTCTGCAAGTAACAGGTGGCGAAACGATCATCTTTATTTTCCGGCACCACGAAATCGGTGTCGGTCATCTGCAGTGGGCTGAGAATATTCTGCCGCACGAACTCGGCATAGCTCCGGCCGGATACTATCTGCACCAGATAGCCCACCACGTCCGTCGCCACCGAATAGATCCAGGCCTCGCCCGGCGAATATTCCAGCGGCAGCTTTGCCAGTTGCGCGATCATCGCAGGCAGGCCGCCTTCGGTGTCCATTTCCGAAATGCGCTGGGCGCGATAGGCGGCGTCGATCGTGGTGCGATTGTGGAAGCCGTAGGTAAATCCCGACGTGTGGCGCAGCAGATCCAGCACCGTCATGGCGCGTTTGGGCGTGGCGCCGTCCTGAAGCGCGAGATTGGCGAAGGCGGGAATGAAACGCGCCACCGGGTCTTCCAGCGCGATGCGGCCCTGTTCCAGCAGCATCAGCAGCGCCACGGTGGTGACCGGCTTGGTCATGGAATAGAGGCGGAAGATCGCGTCTGCACGCATCGCCGTGCCCCGCGCCAGATCCATCTTGCCCACCATGCCGTGATGGGCGATTGCGCCGCGCCGCCAGATCAGGGTCAGCGCGCCCGGCAGCGCGCCTGCCGCGACCTGGCCCTCCAGGAAATGCGGGATGCGCGTCAGTTTTTCGTCGGAAAAACCCGATGCTGTTGCCATCTCTGGGTTATACTAAGCCCCGCCATGAATGACAGTCCCAAAAACTGGCCGCACTTGTCGCTGGAAGCCGCGCATGCGCTTTTGACCGCGCCGGGCGTGGCATTTGAAACCGTATCCACCATGGTGCGCGGCGTGCCGATGGAGGTGTGGAAGCATGTCCCGGCCACGGCGGCTGAGGCCTTTGGCAAGGCGCGGGGGCGGGGCACGCAGGAATTTCTGGTCTATCAGGATGAGCGCGTCACCTATGACGCTTTCTGCCGCGCCACACTGGCGATGGCCGGGCTGCTGGCCGAACGCGGCCTGAAAAAGGGTGACCGGGTGGCGCTTGTGATGCGCAACCTGCCCGAATGGCCCGTGGTCTTCATGGGCGCGTTGCTGGCGGGCGCGATCGCTGTGCCGCTCAATGCCTGGTGGACCGGCACCGAGCTGGCCTACGCTATCCTGGATTCCGGCGCCCGCTTTGTCTTTACCGATGCCGAGCGGTTGGCGCGGCTGGCAGACCTGCCGCCGGCGCAGATCTTCGTCTCCCGTGCCGCCAATGCGCAAAGTGGGCCGCCGCACGGCGTGACAGTGCTGGAAGACGTGATCGGTACGCCTGCCCATTGGCAGGACTTGCCGCAAGGCGTGATGCCCGATGTCGCGCTTGATCCCGAAGACGACGCTACGATTTTCTATACCTCCGGCACCACCGGGCCGCCCAAGGGCGCGCTGGGTACGCACCGCGCGCTGACCACCAATATTTTTGCGACAGCATTTTCCGAGGCGCGCAATGCTTTACGTCGCGGCTCTTTTGATTCCCCCACCGGCCTTCGCATCGCAAGCGCTGCTACGGCGTTCGGTTCGCCTGTCCGCGAACCTCACTCCCCCACCAGCGCTACGCGCGTGGGGGAGGTCGGGCCTGCGCAACGGATAACGTTGCTGGCCGTGCCGTTCTTCC
>JBDTZK010000397.1:0-3002 GCA_040005195.1 Pseudoxanthomonas sp. | reverse complement strand
CATGATGGCGACCCCGGCAACGAGCGGGCCGACGTCCTTGCCAACCAGGGTGTCGAGGTCGCGCTGGGAAGGCGCTGACCAGGCCACCAGCAGTTGGGTGCCGCCCGACCAAGGTGCAGCGTCAGGGCACATGGTAATGGCCGTAATGAGGCCTCCCACCATTTGGTAGAGGCCTTCTAAAGCTCTCTGGCAAGTCCTTGGGTGCCTGGCCCAAAAGATGCATAAGCCGTGCCGTCCTGCTACATTGGAAGTTTGTATCTTTCTATTACAAGTTTTCCCTCCCATGGCATCAAAAGCAATTTACGCAACCGCTGCGGTCGTCGGTATTGCGCTGGCATCCGGCGCCGCTTGGTGGTACCAACGGCCGAAGGCTTCGGTCGCTGCCATGGGGTCGTCCCCAGCACCTGGGCAGACACCTGGCGCTGGTGCTGGCGCTGCCGCAGGCAAGCCAGTCGCCGTTGAGGCCGCCAAAGTGGAAGTTGTCCGGCTGGTTGATGATGCGCAAGCGGTCGGCAGCTTGCGGTCCCGACGCAGCGTCGTGTTGCGCCCCGAGGTCAGCGGCCGCATCACCCAGCTCAACTTCACCGATGGCCAGCGGGTGCGCAAGGGGCAGGTGCTGGTGCAGTTTGATGACCAGCTGCCGCTGGCGCAGGTCCAGCAAAGCCAGGCCGAACTGTCCATCGCCCAGGCCAACCAGAAGCGCAACCAGGAACTGGTCGCGCAAAATTTTGTCAGCCAGCGCTCGCTCGATGAAAGCGCCGCCAACTTGCAAGTTGCGCAGGCCAAGCTCTCATTGGCCAAAGCCACGGCGGCCCGCCTGAAAATTGTCGCGCCGTTCGACGGCATTGCCGGAATCCGGCTGGTCAATGCCGGTGACTACCTCAAGGACGGCTCGGACATCGTCAACATCGAAGACATTGACGCCCTGTTCGTTGACTTCCGCTTGCCCGAACGTTTCCAGAGCAAAGTCCGGCGTGGCCAGACCGCTTTGCTCGACATCGATGCCTTGCCCGGTCGCCGCTTTTCTGCCCAGATCCAGGCCATTGATCCGCTGATCGATGCCAACGGCCGCTCGGTCGGCATCCGTGGCTGCATTGACAACCGCCAGTTGCAGTTGCGCCCCGGCATGTTCGCGCGGGCCAACACGGTGTTCAGCGTCCGTGACGATGCGCGCGTGATCCCCGAGGAGGCGATTGTTCCGCAGGGCAACCGGCAGTTTGTCATCAAGCTGCTGGACGGTCCCAGCGCGCAGACCCGTACCACCCAACGTGTGGAGGTCAAGGTCGGCATCCGCGGTCTCGGCAAGGTGGAGATTCTCGAGGGGCTCGAGGCTGGCGACACCGTTGTCGCGGCCGGTCAGCAACGCGTTCAGCGCGATGGCAGCGTGGTTTCTGTGGTGCAGGTAGGCGCCGCTGCGCCGGCGGCCGGTGCTGTCGCTGCACGGCCCGCCGCCGCTGCCGCGCCGGTCGTGCCCGCCCAGCCTGGCGCCAACCCCTGTGGGGCGGTGGTGGCTGAGGCGGTCGTTCGCGGCACTGCGGTGCCGGCCAAGGCTGCGCCGGAACGCAAGCCGGCAGCGCCTGCGATGCGCGATCCCGCCTGATGTGACCTTTCCCTTCGCCATAGCTCGCCATGCAGATCGCTGAAATTTCCATACGCCGCCCCGTCTTCGCGACGGTGCTCTCGCTGCTGATCCTGCTGGTCGGCGCGGTCAGCTTTGACCGCCTGACGGTTCGCGAATACCCCAAGATCGATGAACCGGTGGTGACGGTCACGGTGCGTTACCCGGGCGCTTCGGCCGAGGTCATCGAGTCGCAGATTTCCAAGCCGCTGGAAGACTCGATTGCCGGTATCGATGCGGTGGACGTCATCACGTCGATCAGCCGGGCCGAGCAGAGCCAGATTTCCGTGCGTTTCCGGCTGGAAAAAGACCCCGATGCCGCCGCCGCCGAAGTGCGCGACCGGACCTCGCGCGTGCGCAACCGCCTGCCGCAGGCGATTGAAGAGCCGGTCATTGCCAAGGTCGAGGCCGACGCTTTTCCGGTGATTTTCCTGACCTTCTCCAGCGACAAGCTGTCGCCACTGGAGATCAACGACCTCGTCAACCGCATCGCCAAGCCACGTTTGCAGACCGTGACCGGTGTGGCCGACGTGCGTATTTACGGTGAGCGCAAATACGCGATGCGGGTCTGGCTCGATGCGCAGAAACTCGCGGGTTACCGGCTGACCTCGCAGGACGTGGAAGACGCCATCCGCCGCAGCAACCTCGAGCTGCCCGGCGGACGCATCGAATCGCAGCAGCGCGAATTCAGCGTGACCTCGCAGACCGACCTGGTGCGCCCGGCGCAGTTCGCCGACATCACCATCAAGAGCATCAATGGTTTTCCGGTGAAGATACGCGACGTCGCGCGCGTGGAAGAGGGCGCCGCCGACGAGCGCAGCGCCGTGCGCCTGAACGGACGAGATGCGATTTCTGCCGGCGTGATCCGCCAGGCCACGGCCAACCCGCTGGACCTGTCCACCGGCGTGCGGGAGATGATCCCCAAGCTCAAGCAGGACCTGCCCGACGGCATGGTGATCGACATCGCGAACGACAACTCGGTCTTTATTGACCGCTCGATCAAAAACGTCTACCACACCATCGCCGAAGCCATCGTGCTGGTGGCGCTGGTGATCTTCCTGTTTCTGCGGACTTTCCGCGCCTCCATCATCCCCATCATCACCATTCCGGTCAGCCTGATCGGCACTTTTGGCCTGATGGCGCTGGCGGGTTTTTCCATCAACACCCTGACGCTGCTGGCACTGGTGCTGGCGATCGGCCTGGTGGTGGATGACGCCATCGTGATGCTGGAGAACATCTTCCGCCATATCGAAGAAGGGCTGGACCCGTTTTCTGCGGCGATCAAGGGCGCACGTGAAATCGGTTTTGCCATCATCACCATGACCGCCACGCTGGTGGCGGTGTACGCACCGCTGGCTTTCACGCCGGGGCGCACCGGCCGCCT
>JBDTZK010000396.1:0-3004 GCA_040005195.1 Pseudoxanthomonas sp. | reverse complement strand
CGCCGAGATCAAGAAGGCAAGCCCGTCAAAAGGTGTGATCCGCCCGGATTTCCGCCCGGCGGAAATCGCGATGAGTTACGAATTCGGCGGTGCGGCCTGTCTGTCGGTGTTGACCGACGTGGATTTCTTCCACGGTGCCGATGCCTACCTGCAACAAGCGCGCGATGCCTGCACCCTGCCGGTACTGCGCAAGGACTTCACCATCGATCCCTACCAGGTGTACGAAGCCCGCGTGCTCGGCGCCGACTGCATCCTGCTGATCGTGGCGGCGCTGGACGATGGCCAGCTGGTGGATCTTTCCGGGCTTGCGATGGAGCTGGAGATGGACGTGCTGGTGGAAGTGCACGACATCGACGAGCTTGAGCGCGCACTGCAGGTGCCGGTGCCGCTGATTGGCATCAACAACCGCAACCTGCGCACTTTCGAGGTGTCTCTGCAGAACACCCTGTCGATCAAGGACGCGGTGCCCAGGGACCGGTTGCTGGTCACCGAGAGCGGCATCGTGGTGGCCGACGATATCGCGACCATGCGCGCGGCCGGGGTGAATGCATTCCTGGTCGGCGAGACTTTCATGCGTGCCGATGAACCGGGCGATGCGCTGCGTCAGTTATTCTTTCCGTATGAGTGAAATCGCTTCGATCCAGGAATATCCGACGCCACGCGCCGATGCGCCCGTGGTCGTGTTCGATTTCGACCACACCCTCTACGACGGCGATTCCTTCAGCCACGTACTGGGCTGGTTGATCAAGCGCAATCCGCTGCGGATGCTGGTGGCGTTGCTGGCGACGCCCGTACTGGGTCCGATGGTGGCGTTCCTGCCGTTGCGCCGTCGCGGCATTACCGGTTACGTCTGGATCGGTACGTTCGGCCTGCATGGGCGTCGCAGTTTCGATGCCACCCTGGATCTGTACGTGGCCACGCACCAGCATGAAATCCGCGAGCGGCTGCTGCCGATTGCACTGGACGTGCTGCGTGACCATCGTGCAGCCGGTGATCGGGTGGTCATCGCCACCGGTGCGCCGCCAGAGCTGGCGCGCGCGATCCTGGCGTTCGTCACCCATCAGGATGTGCCGGTGATCGGCACGGCGGTCGGGCCACGCTTCGGCGCGATGGGCGCCCGCCGCCATTGCCACAACCAGGAGAAAGTACTGATGCTGCAGGAACGCGGCTATGGCGAGATCGCCGTGGCTTACTCCGACAGCAGCGCCGACCTGCCGTTGTTGAAAGCAGCGCGTGCGCCGGTGGTGGTGAATCCCAAGGCCAAGCGCGTGCAGATGTTTCGCAGTGTGCTGCCTCCGGGTACGCCGATTCTCAACTGGGGATGCAAGGACCGCGCAGGCGAAGTGGTCAGCTAGGGCATCGGTCCAGTCATACCTCAATCGCGCGGCTTACGCGCTGCGCCTACCTGCTGGCGCAAAGAAAAGGCGCGCCGAAGCCCGCCTGTCCCTGATCCCGTTGTGACCTTGCAGCCGCTGCGCTCAGCGCGTGCCGTAGAGCACGACGGTCTTGCCGCGCGCGTGCAGCACGCCATCGATCTGCTGTTTCTTCAACACCCGGCCGGCCATCTCGCGCGAGCAACCGACCAGACGGGCCAGCTCCTGTCGTGAGACGCGCAGCTGGGTGCCTTGCGGATGGCTCATGGCTTCGGGCTCGCGGGCCAGGTCATGCAGAGTGCGGACGATGCGGTCGGTCACGTCGAGGAATGCCAGGCGACTGGCCTTCCTGCTGGTGTCCAGCAGGCGGCGCGAGAGCTGCGAGCCGATGGAGTACAGAAGGCGCGGTGCGTCGGCGACCAGGGTGCCGGTGAACAGTTGATGCAGGCGTTCATAGCTTATTTCGGCCAGTTCGCACTGGGTCCGGGTACGCAGAATGACTTCGCGGCGATCCGATTCGATGAACAGGCCCATCTCGCCCACAAATTCACCGTTGCCGAAATAGCCCAGCACCAGCTCGCGGTCGTCCTCTTCCTCGGTGATGATGCTGACCGATCCGCTCACCACGTAGTACAGCGTGCCGGCCGGGTCTCCAGGGCGGAATACGTCTGCACGGGCCGGGTATCGGCGGCGGTGGCAGTGGGCCAGGAAGCGCTCGATCGTGGCAGCGTCGGGCGTCAGCGGGCTCGCCGCAATGCGTGCAGGGTTGGAAATCGGTGTGCCCAGGCTCATCGGCGACGCTCAAACTGTGAGTTGGGCAAGCTTAATCTGAATACGTGCGCAGCGGCAAACATTGGGCAATGGCATGCACAAATGGCCCGCACAGACATTTCGCTGTCACCGACTTTGCCTCATAATCGCGCCCCTTGCCGTCTCCCCCAGAGGGAATACCACCGTGGTCAAACCGCTTCCGCGTCTCAGGCTCCAGGGTTTCAACAACCTTACCAAGGCGCTGAGTTTCAACATCTATGACGTCTGCTACGCAGTGTCGGAAGAAGAGCGCCAGCGCTACATTGCGTATATCGACGAGGAATACAACGCCGACCGTCTGACCCAGATCCTCACCGATGTGGCCGACATCATTGGCGCCAACATCCTCAACGTAGCCCGCCAGGACTATGACCCGCAGGGTGCCTCGGTGACGATTCTGATTTCCGAAGAGCCGGTAATCGACAAGAAGATGGCCGGCAAGGAAATCATTTCCGATGCCGTCGTCGCACACATGGACAAGAGCCACATCACCGTCCATACCTACCCGGAAACGCATCCGCAGCACGGTATTGCCACGTTCCGCGCCGATATCGACGTCGCCACCTGCGGCGTGATCTCGCCGCTGAAAGCGCTCAACTACCTGATCGAGAGCTTCGAGTCGGATATCGTGGTTGCCGACTACCGCGTGCGTGGTTTCACCCGCGACGTGAAAGGTAAGAAGCATTACATTGACCACAAGATCAATTCGATCCAGGACTTCCTGGCCAAGAACATCAAGTCGCGTTACGAGATGTTCGACGTCAATGTCTACCAGGAAAACATCTTCCACACCAAGATGCACCTGAAGGACTTCGACCTGG
>JBDTZK010000395.1:0-3010 GCA_040005195.1 Pseudoxanthomonas sp. | reverse complement strand
CTCGAAATCGATCGGGTTGACCTTGTGCGGCATGGTGCTGGAGCCCACTTCGCCTTCCTTCAAGGTCTGCTTGAAATAGCCCAGCGAAATATAGCCCCAGATGTCGCGCGCCAGATCGATCAGGATGATGTTGGCACGGCGAGTCGCATCACCGATCTCGGCCACGTTGTCATGCGGCTCGATCTGGGTGGTGTACGGATTGAATACGATGCCCATATCCTGGATGAAGGATTGCGCGAACGCAGGCCAGTCGATCTCCGGGTAGGCGATGACGTGCGCGTTGTAGTTGCCCACTGCGCCATTGATCTTGCCGGTCAGTTCAACGCCGGCAATCTGCGCACGCTGGCGTTGCAGGCGCGCCACGACGTTGGCGATCTCCTTGCCCAGGGTGGTCGGCGACGCCGTCTGTCCATGGGTACGCGACAACATCGGTTGCGCCGACTGGGCAAGGGCGAGTGAGCGCAGTGTGGCAATCACCGAATCGAGTGCGGGCAACACTACCGTGCTGCGTGCCTGTTCCAGCATCAACGCATAGCTGAGGTTGTTGATGTCCTCGCTGGTGCAGGCGAAGTGGACGAATTCCAATGCCGGGCCCAGTTCCGCATCGGACTTCAGTTTTTCCTTGATGAAATATTCGACTGCTTTCACATCATGGTTGGTGGTGCGCTCGATGTCCTTGACGCGTGCTGCATCGGTAACCGAGAAATCAGAGGCCAATGCGCGCAGGCGCAACCGCGCAGCGCTGCTGAACTCCTGCAGTTCGGTGATCCCGGGTTCCGCCGCAAGCGCCAGCAGCCATTCGACCTCGACCTTGACGCGGGCCTTGATCAATCCGTACTCGGAAAAGATCGGACGCAACGCATCCACCTTGCCGGCATAACGGCCATCAAGCGGTGACAGGGCGAGCAGGGCGGCTTCCGACATGGGAGACAGGCATGGCAACGGGCGGGCTAGTTTACGCCACCAGTCGCCATAGGGCGGTGGCGTATGCTGGAATCATTCGCCAGCGTCACCACCCACCGTGACCCTCCACGGAGAATTCGATGAAATCCAGTTCCAGAGCGTCGTCCGCCACCCGCATCGAACACGACAGCATGGGTGCGCTGCAGGTGCCCGTCGGTGCGCTATGGGGCGCGCAGACCCAGCGTGCGGTCGAGAACTTCCCGATCTCGGGCCAGCCCATGCCGCGCGAATTCATCCGCGCACTGGGATTGATCAAGGCGGCGGCCGCCGACGTCAATGTCGGGTTGGCACTGCTGCCCAAGGGCGTCGCCAAGTCAATCCGCACGGCGGCGCTGCAGGTGGCATCGGGCCAATACGACGCGCATTTCCCCATCGATGTGTACCAGACCGGGTCCGGCACGTCGTCCAACATGAATGCCAATGAGGTCGTCGCCAACCTGGCGTCGGCCGCCGGCAAGGCCAAGGTGCATGCCAACGACCATGTCAACCTGGGCCAGAGTTCCAACGATGTCATTCCTACCGCGCTGCGCGTGTCTGCACAGCTGGCGGTGCTGGAGCATCTGCTGCCTGCGCTGAAGCATCTGCGACAGACCATCGACAAGCGGGGCCGCGCGTTGAGCAAAGTCGTCAAAACCGGGCGCACCCATCTGATGGACGCCATGCCGCTGACGTTCCAGCAGGAATTCTCTGCCTGGTCCGCGCAACTGGTATCCGCCGAAGGCCGTTTGCAGGACAGTCTGAAGCGCCTGCGCCGCCTGCCGTTGGGTGGCACCGCGATAGGGACAGGCATCAACGCCGACCCGCGTTTCGGCGGCAAGGTGGCGCGCGCGCTGTCGCTGATGACCGGGACGCGTTTCGAGTCGGCTGCCAATAAATTCGAAGGGCTGGCCGCGCAGGATGATGCGGTGGAATTGTCCGGCCAGCTCAGCGCGCTGGCAGTGGCCCTGATCAAGATTTCCAACGATTTGCGCTGGATGAATTCGGGGCCGTTGGCAGGTTTGGGCGAAATCGAATTGCCCGTTCTGCAGCCCGGCAGTTCGATCATGCCCGGCAAGGTCAACCCGGTGATCCCGGAGGCCACGGTCATGGTCTGCGCGCAGGTCATTGGCCACCACACTGCGATCACTGTCGCGGGGCAGACCGGGAATTTCCAGTTGAACGTGACCCTGCCATTGATCGCCGCCAATCTTCTGGATTCGATCCAGCTGTTGGGCAATGTGTCGCGGCTGTTGGCCGATTCGACCATCGCAGGACTGACGGTACGCCAGGCGCATATCCGTGAAGCGCTTGATCGTAATCCGATCCTGGTGACCGCGTTGAACCCCGTGATCGGCTACGAAAAAGGTGCGGCAATCGCCAAACAGGCCTACAAGCAGAATCGTCCCGTGATCGAAGTGGCGATGGAAGTCACCGGGTTGCCGGAGAAAACTTTGAAATCATTGCTGGATCCCGCACTGTTAGCCAGGGGTGGTATCCACGGCAAGCCTGGTGGTGGCGCGGGCTAGTTCAAGAACCGATGGGAATAGTCGTTTCAACGACCGCTGGCTGTCGCCGCCGCGTCCGCACGTTCAGCGGCGTTACTGCTGTCGGCGTCCGGATCGCGCTCGACTGCTTCGGCAGATGAAGTGGCCACTTCCTTGTCCGCTGCGTCGCTGTCGTCGCTGTCGTCGTTATCCGAGTGGCAGTCGTCCACATCATCCATGTCGATGGTGGCGTAAGGCCTGAATGCGGACAGCTGGGCGGCCAGTGAATCCTGCGCTACTTTGATGGTGGCCAGACGTTTGCAGATCTGCAGCGCCTGCTTCTCGATTTTCCTCGCTTCCGCTTCCACCTTGGCGTCGATCTGTTTGGAATCGCCATTGATCGCGCCCTTGATGACTTCGCCTACCGCTTTGCCTGCAAGGGCAGCGCCTTGCTTGCCGATCGCGATGCCTTCGCGGGTCATCGCGTTCATTTCGGTGTGGTAAGTCTGAAAAAAAATACGCTGGGCAGGCGTTACCGGCTGCATCTTGCCGTTAATGGAGAAATCGCCCGCGGGGCTGATCTC
>JBDTZK010000394.1:0-3011 GCA_040005195.1 Pseudoxanthomonas sp. | reverse complement strand
CGAACACCTGCGCGCACAACATGGCCCCGGTGAGGTTCACCGACATCACCTGGTTCCAGTCTTCCAGCGGGAACGTCTCGAACGGCTCGAAGAAGTTACCGGACTTGGCGGCTGCGTTGTTCAACAGCACCTGCGGCGCACCCCAGCGTTCTTCCAGCGCCTGCAGCGCAAGCCGCATCGACGCCTGCTGCGCCACATCGCCGGTGAAAAAAGCCAACGCGTCGTGCGCAACGCCGAAAGCCGCCTGCAGAGCGTTCGCGTCGCGGTCGATCGCGAAAACCCGGGCACCGCCTTCCAGTAACAGGCGGACCACTTCTCGGCCGATGATGCCGGCCGCGCCGGTCACGACCACCACTTTGCCATCGAGCCGGTAAGCATCGCTCATAACCTGATCCTTTGCTTCATCAGGAGTTCGACCAAGTCGAAATCAATGGGATGGTCAATGTCGATGGACCGCTCACGCGGCATCACGTGCAGCCGAAGCCCTGGAACCAACCACAACGAGTCAGTCAGGCAGGATCGGCGCCAGGCGTAGATTGATGCGTTCATAGCGTAGACCTTGGGTGCCAGCTGGCGGGCCACCACGTTGCCGGCCGGCACGCAGACGCGGCCGACAGAGCCGTCAGCCTTGTGCTCGACCATGTTGAAGTACGGATTCTTGTCGGACTCATAACCAGTGATCACCAATTCCGCGCCTTCGTCGAGCAAGTCATTGCAGGCGCGGATGTCGGCGACGTCGCGCAGTGGCGAAGTGGGATCCAGGTCGATCACCCGGTCCACCGGCCCGCTATTGGCCTCGATCCACTCGACCAGATGCCGAATCACCGGCAATTTGGCCGCGGTAGCAGTCGCCAGCCCGGCTGGCCTGACAAACGGTACCTCGGCACCGGCAGCAACAGCGACGCCAGCAATCTCGGCACTGTCAGTGGACACGCATACCCGGTCGAAGATGCCGCTGGCCAGCGCCTGCTCAATGGTCCAGGCGATCAACGGCTTTCCCAGTAACGGCCGGATGTTCTTGCCAGGCACGCCGGCTGAGCCGCCCCGGGCACAGATGGTTGCCAGCTTCAAACCGCCTCCTTCATGTCCAGCATGAGCGTGGCAGTTGCCAGTCCGTCGTGCAGGGGTGACTTCACACGATGGGCGGGATCGTGGATGGACGCGAGCCAGTCTTGCATCTGAGCATGATATGTGGCTGCCACGTCGAAGTCCGAATCACCGGCCAATTGAACAATCCCGCCCGCGCCTCCAAGCGTCAGTTGCCGGCTCATGAGGTCGCAGACCAGGGTTCCTGCTTCGCCGACCAAGACATGGCGGCGACTGGCGGGGCGCGACACGTAGTCAAGGCTGACGACCACCGGCACGCCCGCGGCGCTTTGCAGCAAAGCCACATGGACGTCATCCGAATCGATCGGCAGGGTGCTGCGGTGGCCACCCACGGCGGCCCGCACCTGGAGCGGGCCGAGAATCCATCGAGCCAGGTCGATTTCGTGGACGAGGTCGAACACCACACCGCCGCCCTCGCCAGCTCGCCCGCTGTAGCCCAGATCGGTCCCGCGATGCGGGCGCCAGTCGCGCAGATCCTGCCCGACTTCGAACCCGGCCCGCATCAGCGTGCCGACCCGCCCGTCGCGCAAGGCCTGCGCCATCCGGTCCAGCGCCGGCAAGTAGCGCAGGTTGCAGCCCACCACCACCGCGTTGCCGCGCACCGCAGTAGGCGCCAGCGCTGTCAGTCGCGCCAGCTGCCGCCGCGAAACTGCCAGGGGCTTCTCCGCCAGGCAAGGCAAACCGCCCCGCAGGCACGCCTCAAACTCATCGGCGTGCCGCACCGACGCACTGGCGATCACCACGGCATCGGGCTCCCACGCAAGCCCGTGATTGAAATCGCGCAGTATCGTGCACCGCTGCATGGAGGCATCGACCTGTCCGGCCGAAGCGACCACCGCCAGTTCGAGGGATGAAACGCACCGGCGCAGGTGGAGAATATGGCGCTGCGCGATCGAACCGCGTCCCGTCACGAGCACGCGCATCGGTTTCATAGCCGCATGAAGGTTTCGAGCACCGCAAGTCCGTAGGGCCCACTACGCTCGGGGTGGAACTGGCAACCGTAGATATTGTCGCGTCGCACCGCGGCACAGATGCGCACGCCGTCGTAGAAAGCGTCGGCCAGGCGATGTTCTTCCTTTTCGGGAACCGGCTGAAAGGAGTGCACAAAATACACCTGCTCGCCGGGCTTGAGCGGGGCCAGGATGCTGCCCTCCCAGCCGGCCAGCCCGGCAGGCGGTGTTAACGCGCTCCAGCCGATGTGCGGAATTCTGTGCCCTCTGCCTTGGCCATCGACAGCCGGCACCGGCTGGACCCGTCCCGGAATCAAACCCAGGCCGGCATGGTCGCCAAACTCTTCACCAACGTCGAAGAGCATTTGCGCACCGACGCAGACACCCAGAAACGGCCGGCCAGTCTCAACAAAGCGCTTGGCCAGCGCGTCGAAACCGCGCGCACGCAGTTCCTTCATGCCATCGGCGAAGGCACCCACGCCCGGCAGGACCATTCGCTCTGGCAATGGCACCCGAGCCGCAGCGCGATCGATTACCTGGACGGTGGCGCCGCAGCGCTGTAGCGCGCGCACCACGTTGAGCAGGTTGCCGATGCCGTAGTCAAGCACCGTGACAGGCAGGGCGTTCAAATGCGCACCTCTACGCCCATCGCCTGGGCGGCCGCCTTGAGTTCGGGCACGGTAGTGCGTTTCCAGTGCAACGCGTCGGCGATGGCGACGCCCGAAATCCCCAGGTCGCGCGCCTGCTTGAGCTCGCCAGCTGCGGCAAAGCCACCGCTGGCGATGACCGGGACATTCACCCGGGATGCCACCGCCTGCAGCAGTTCAAGGTCCAGACCTTTGCGCGTGCCCTCCTGGTCGACCGCGGTGAGCAACACTTCGCCCGCGCCCAGGCCCACGGCCCGTTCCACCCATTCCACTACATCCAAGCCGGTGTGCTCACGCCCATTGTCCG
>JBDTZK010000032.1:0-10148 GCA_040005195.1 Pseudoxanthomonas sp. | reverse complement strand
GATCCGCACGGCGTATTGGGTGACGAAGTTTTTCGGGTACGGGTAATGGCGGCAAACATGCCATGCCCAATCAGGAACAGGACATGCCCAGCCGGAGCATCAATCGCCCAGGTCATACGCGTGCGTGCGATTCGGGATTGACGGGTACCTGTTTGATTGTTAATGTAATAGCGCATTAGTACATTGGAACGACCAGAATCGTCATGAAACGCCGGCCCGCTATCGACAATGACACCACCTCTGCTTCTCTTCAGACCTTGTCGCGTGCGCTTGCCGCACTGTCGAAGGCCGAAGACGTACGGGCTTTCCTGAAAGATCTGTGCACGCCAGCAGAACTTGAAGCCATGTCGGACCGCTGGCGGGTGGTGCCCTTGTTGCTGAAGGGCGTGCCTTATCGAGAAATCCATGACCTGACCGAAGTCAGCGTCACCACCATCGGGCGCGTGGCCCGCACGCTGGAAAGCGGCACCGGTGGCTACGCCGCCGCCTTGCGCCGCCAGCAGTCCCGCGCCACCTCCGCTTCCCACTGAGTCCCCGAGCCATGAGCCCTGCAGTCGCCTCCGCGACGCGCGACCGTTTGCGCATCGCCATCCAGAAAAGTGGCCGCTTGGCCGAGCCTGCGCGGGCGTTGCTTTCCGCTTGCGGTCTGAGCTGGCGCGAAAGCCGCGACAAGCTGTTTTGCTACGGCGAATCGCTTCCGGTAGATCTGTTGCTGGTACGCGACGATGACATTCCCGGATTGATTGCCGACGGTGTCTGCGACTTTGGCGTGGTCGGACGCAACGAACTCAACGAACAGGCCGCAGCGCGCGCAAGTGCCGGTTTGTCAGATGCCTATCGCGAAATGCATGCGCTGGGTTTCGGCGGCTGCCGCCTGATGCTGGCGATTCCCGAGACATGGGAATGGCAAGGTCCTGCGCAATTGGAAGGCATGCGCATCGCCACCAGCTATCCCGCAATCCTGGCGGAGTGGCTGGACAAGCAGGGGGTGCGGGCCAGCGTGGTGGAGCTGTCCGGTTCGGTCGAGATTGCGCCCAAACTGGGCACTGCCGATCTTATCTGCGACCTGGTGTCCAGTGGCGCCACGCTGCTCGCCAACCAGTTGAAACCGGTGGAGACGCTGCTGCAAAGCGAGGCGGTGCTCGCGGGTCCCACGCGGGTGCTGGAAGACCAGCGTGCAGATCTGGCCGCCATGCTGCTGCGGCGCATGAGTGGCGTGCTGAAGCTCAAGGACAGGAAACTGCTGATGTTCCGCGCAGACCGTGCTGCGGTACCGGCGCTACTGCGCCTGCTGCCCGATGCGGACGCGCCTACGTATCTCGCTTCGGATGCCGAGGGTCCGCAGTCGCTGCAGACCATGTGCCATGGCCTGCTGACCTGGCAGCGACTGGAGGAACTGGAGCGCGCCGGCGCACAGGGCCTGATGGTGCTCTCGGTTGAGAGGTCGCTGGCATGAACCTGATCGAATGGGCCGCGCTCGATGCAGCCGCACGGCGCGCCGCCTTGCAGCGTCCCGTGCAGGAAGTTGCCGCCGCTACCCGTGATGCAGTGGCAGCGTTGCTGGATGACGTGCGTACGCGTGGGGATGTGGCGCTGCGGGAAATCACTGCGCGCTTTGATCGCGTGGAACTGCAAAGTTTTGAGGTAAGCAAAGCTGAATTCGCAGGCGCCGAATCACAGGTCGATGCGGCATTGAAGGATGCAATGGGCCAGGCCGCATCGCGCATCACCGCATTCCACCGCGCGGGCATGGTGCAGCCTTACGCGGTCGAGACTGCACCGGGCGTGGTCTGCGAGCGCATGGTCAGGCCGATCCGGCGCGTGGGTCTGTATGTGCCGGCCGGCAGCGCGCCACTGCCGTCCACGGCCCTTATGCTCGGCATCCCCGCCGCATTGGCAGGTTGCAACGAGGTGCTGATGTGTACGCCACCACGTGCCGATGGCAGCGCAGATCCAGCGGTGCTGGTAGCCGCACGCCTGACGGGCGTGTCGCGCGTGCTGAAGCTGGGTGGCGCGCAAGCCATCGCCGCGATGGCCTTGGGCACGGAATCGATTCGCGCCTGCGACAAGATATTCGGGCCGGGCAACAGTTATGTCACCGAAGCCAAACAGCAGGTAGCGCGCAACGGCGTGGTGGCGATCGACATGCCCGCCGGCCCGTCTGAAGTGCTGGTGATCGCCGATGCCGGTGCCGACCCTGCATTCGTGGCAGCAGATCTGCTGTCGCAGGCGGAGCATGGTCCTGATTCGCAGGTATTGCTGGTGTCCGACGATGCGGCATTGCTGTCGGCCGTGCAGGTACAGATCGAGCTGCAGCTGCTCACCTTGCCGCGTGCGTCTATCGCAACCCGGGCCTTGTCTTCGTCGCGATTGATTCGCGTGGAATCAATTCAACAAGCCTTCGACATCAGCAACGATTACGCACCGGAACACCTCATCCTGGCCCTGCGCGAGCCACGCGCCTGGCTGGACAAGGTGACTGCGGCCGGCTCGGTGTTCCTGGGCGATTTCACGCCTGAAGCACTCGGCGACTATTGCAGTGGCACCAATCATGTCCTGCCCACCAGTGGCGCGGCGGCCGCCTACAGTGGGGTCAGCGTTTCCAGCTTCCAGAATTTCGTCAGCGTGCAGTCGGCCAGCCGGGCCGGCATCGCCGCGATCGGCGCATCTGCCGTGACTCTGGCGCGTGCCGAAGGGCTGGATGCACACGCCAATGCCGTCGTGTTGAGAATGCAGGCGGTGTCGGCATGAGCCGTGTGTTGCCACTGGTGCGCGAAGACCTGCGCGGCTTCGGCGGCTACAAGTCAGCGCGCACGGAAGCCCTGCAGGGCGACGTCTGGTTGAACGCGAATGAATCGGCCTGGGCAAATCCTGCCGACATCAACGCCACCAGTCAGCGCTACCCGGACCCACAACCTGCGACGCTGCGCGATGCCTTGGCTTCCCTGTATGCGTGTGATGCCTCGCAATTGCTGATCGGGCGCGGCAGTGACGAGGCCATCGACCTGCTGGTGCGCGCGCTCTGCAATCCGGGTGTCGACGCGGTGTTGGTCACGCCTCCGGTGTTCGGCATGTATGCGGTCTGCGCCCGGCTGCAGAATGCCCGGCTGGTAGAAGTGCCGCTGCAGGAAACCGCATCAGGGCTTGAACCCGATCTGGATGCCGTGGTGCGCGTCGCACTCGAAACCAGAGCAAAGCTGGTGTTCCTGTGCTCACCTTCCAATCCTGCAGGTTCGGTCATTGCGCTGGACGCTATCGTCCGCGTGGCGAAGGCGCTGGAAGGCCGTGCGGTGGTGGTGGTCGACGAAGCCTATGGCGAATTCTCCGATCTGCCTTCGGCGACCACGTTGCTGGCGGAACACGCCAACCTGGCTGTACTGCGCACTTTGTCCAAGGCCCATGCACTGGCCGCGGCACGTATCGGTGTGGTCATCGCGGATGCGGCGCTGATCGAGGTGCTGCGTTGTTGCCAGGCACCGTATCCGGTGCCGACGCCTTGCGCCGAACTCGCACTGGCCGGGCTTTCATCCACTGCACTGCAGGAAACCCGTAGCCGCGTTGCGTTGATACGCACCGAGCGCGAGCGTCTGCGCGCCGCCCTGGCCGATTCTGCGCGGGTGAGCCACGTCTATGCCTCGCAGGGCAACTACCTGCTGGTCCGCTTCCACGACGCCGAATCGGCCTTCCGCCTGCTGCTGACAGCGGGTGTGGTGGTGCGTGACCAGCGTGCGGCCCCGCAGCTCGGGAACGCCCTGCGCATCACCATCGGATCACCGCAACAGAACGACCGTGTGATCTCTGCCTTGTGCTTACAGGACGCCGCCGCATGACTCCCCTTCTTTTCGTCGACCGGGATGGCACCCTTATCGAGGAGCCCGCCGATTTCCAGATCGATGCCTACGAAAAAATCCGCTTCGTCAAAGACGTGATCCCGGCGATGCTGAAGCTGCGCGATGCCGGCTACCAGTTCGTCATCGTCACCAACCAGGATGGACTGGGCAGCGATAGCTATCCGCGTGCTTCGTTTGATGGCCCCAATGACCTGATGCTGCAGATCTTCGAAAGCCAGGGCATCGTGTTCCGGGAGGTGCTGGTCGACTGCAGCTGGCCGCAGGACAACGCGCCTACGCGCAAACCGGGTATTGGCTTGATGCTGCCTTACCTGCAGGACCGCAGTATCGACTGGTCGCGCTCGGGCATGGTGGGTGACCGCATCACCGACATCACCTTCGCCGAGAACCTGCGCATCCGCGGTTTCCAGTTGAAGACCGAGCAGTTCGGCGGCGAGTGGGACTGGAACAGCATCGCCCACGAATTGGCGGATGCGCCCCGGCATGCGACGGTGCAGCGCAATACCAAGGAAACCAGGATTCGCGTGCAGGTCGACCTGGATCGGGTCGCCGATCCGATCACCCACACGGGCCTGCCGTTCTTCGACCACATGCTGGAACAGATCGGCAAGCACGGTGGTTTTGCGCTGGAAGTGCAAGCCGACGGCGACCTGCATATCGATGAACATCACACGGTGGAAGACACCGGCCTGGCGCTGGGTCAGGCACTGAAGGAAGCGCTGGGTGACAAGCGTGGCATCGGACGCTATGGATTCACCTTGCCGATGGACGAAACCCTGGCCAGCGCCGCACTGGATTTCAGCGGTCGTCCGTACTTCGTTTTCAGTGGCGACTTCAAGCGCGAACGGGTGGGTGACCTGCCCACTGAACTTGTACCGCACTTCTTCCGTTCGATCTGTGACGCATCGGGTCTGAATCTCAACTTGCAGGTGCAGGGCGACAACGACCATCACAAGGTTGAGGCCTGTTTCAAATCGTTCGCACGTGCCTTGCGGCAGGCCATCAAGCGCGAAGGCGCCGAGTTGCCTACAACCAAGGGTGCGCTCTGATGCAGGTGGCGTTGGTCGACGCGGGTGGGGCGAATATCGGCTCGGTATTGTTTGCGCTGCAGCGTCTGGGTGTGGAAGCCGCGTTGACTGCCGATGCGCGGGTGATCTGTGCAGCTGATCGGGTGATCCTGCCCGGCGTCAGCACGGCGGCCATGGTCATGGGGCGTTTGCATGCGCTCGGGCTGGTCGAAACACTGCGCACGCTGGAAAACCCGTTGCTGGGTGTGTGTGTGGGAATGCAGTTGCTGTATGAAAGCTCCGAGGAAGGCGATGTGGAATGCCTCGGCCTGCTGCCGGGGCGTGTGGCGAAGCTTGCGGTCAGTCCCGCAATACGCGTGCCGCACATGGGCTGGAATACCTTGCAGCCGCTCCGCTCCAGCGCACTGGTGGAAGGAATAGGCCCACTGGACCAAGCGTATTTCGTACACAGCTATGCGGCACCGGTAACGGCTGATTGCGTGCTGGCCAGCGATCACGGACAAGCGTTCGCCGCGGTGGTCCAGCGCGGTCGCGTGGCCGGCGCACAGTTCCATCCTGAGCGCTCCGCATCGGTCGGCGCACGTCTGTTACGCAATTTTCTCGGGAGTGGTCTGGCATGAGTGCATTCACCGTTTTCCCTGCGATCGACGTACGCGAAGGTCGCGTGGTGCGCCTGGCGCAAGGCGATTACGCCCGTGAAACCGTCTACGGACACGACCCCTTGGATATCGCACGGCTGTACGCCTCGCAAGGCGCGGATTGGCTGCACCTGGTCGACCTGGATGCAGCGCGTGCGGGTGGTTACACACTGCACGCACTGCTTCGCGAAATCTGTGCTTTTACCGGTTTGAACGTACAGACCGGCGGCGGCGTACGCTCGCGCGATGACGTGCGACGCATCCTGGAATCGGGTGCTTCACGTGTTGTCATCGGTTCGCTGGCGGTGCAGAACACGGACCTAGTGCTGGATTGGATCAATGAATTCGGTGCAGAACGCATCACCGTCGCACTGGATGCGCGACAGGACGATCAGGGCGTCTGGCGTCTTCCCGTGCATGGCTGGACCGAAACTGCGGCCGCGACGCTGGACGAACTGGCCGTGCGTTTCGCCGCCGGCGGATTGAAGCACCTGTTGAGCACCGACATCGCCCGTGACGGGATGCTCACCGGGCCCAATGCCGCGCTGTACGCGCACCTGAAAAACATCGCGCCCGGCTTGCAGGTACAGGCCTCGGGCGGCGTGCGCGAAGTCTCCGATGTTGCACGCGCCAAGGAGCAGGGGTGCGCCGGCATCGTGCTGGGTCGCGCGCTTCTGGAAGGGAAATTGAGCCTTGCCGAAGCACTGGCATGCTGAGCCGACGCATCATTCCTTGCCTGGACGTGCGCGACGGTCGCGTGGTCAAGGGCGTACGTTTTCGCGACCACGTGGACATGGGCGACATTGTCGAGCTGGCGTTGCGCTATCGCGACCAGGGCGCTGACGAGCTGGTGTTCTACGACATTGGTGCCAGCCCTGAAGGCAGGTCCGTCGACCACGGCTGGGTCAGCCGGGTGTCTTCGATCCTCGATATTCCGTTCTGCGTCGCCGGTGGCATCCGCGACGTGGAGGCCGCACGTGCGGTCCTGCATGCCGGTGCGGACAAGATATCCGTCAACAGTCCGGCCTTGGAACGTCCTGGATTGATTACCGAACTTGCCGAGGCCTTTGGCGTGCAGTGCATCGTGGTCGGCATTGATTCGGTCCGCGAAGCCGATGGCCAGTGGCGCGTGCGCACCAATACGGGTGATCCTTCCAGGACGCGTGCGTTGGCAGTAAATACGCTCGACTGGATTGTCGAAGCCCAGCGTCTGGGCGCAGGCGAAATCGTGCTGAACTGCATGGACAGTGATGGCGTTCGCCGTGGCTATGACATCGAGCAGTTGCAAGCGGCACGTGCGTTGTGCGCGGTTCCGCTGGTGGCGTCGGGTGGCGCCGGGGAACCTGTGCATTTTTCGGACGTCTTCCAGCAGGCCGATGTGGATGGCGCACTAGCGGCCAGTGTTTTCCACAGCGGCAAGATCGCCATTCCGGCATTGAAGCGCTACTTGCGCGAACAACAGATTGAGGTGCGCGATGTCTGATGAATTTGAAACGCTCGACTGGGCCAAGGGCGATGGCTTGCTGCCGGTGGTGGTGCAGGATGCCAACAATCTGCGCGTACTGATGCTCGGCTACATGAATGCAGAAGCGCTGGCCGCCACACGGTCCAGTGGCTTCGTGACCTTTTACAGTCGCAGCAAGCAGCGCCTGTGGAAGAAGGGCGAAAGCTCGGGGCATGTGCTGCAACTGGTGTCACTGCAGGCCGATTGTGACAACGACACACTGCTGGTGCTGGCCGAGCCACATGGACCCACCTGCCACCTGCAGCGGGACAGCTGTTTTGCCGAAGCGCCTGGCTCCTTCCTGGCTGACCTGGACGCGTTGGTGGAGCGGCGCGAAGATGAGCGTCCCGCTGGCAGCTACACCACGCGGTTGTTCCATGAAGGCGTGCGCCGCATCGCCCAGAAGGTAGGCGAGGAGGGCGTGGAAACCGCCCTGGCGGGCGTCATCCAGGACAACGATGCATTGCTGGGTGAAAGCGCCGACCTGCTTTTCCACCTCATCGTGCTGCTGCGCGCACGCGGCCTGTCGTTGCAGGATGCAGTGGGTGTGTTGCATAGGCGGCACGGCCAGGCGGCGGCAGCGAGTGCACGCCCCGGGGAGTGATCGAAGGCAAGGTCCCACCTACAATTGGTGACCCTGCCGGAAGAGGTTCATGCCCATGCGCTTTGTTTGTCTGATCGGGTTGTGTTTCGCCTTTGTCGGCCCGTTGAGCGCGCAGCAAGCGGTCTGCAGCAAGGGCAGGGTGTGGGTGGATAGCAACGGCGACGGCCTTGTGAATGCCGGTGAGCGCGGCCTGGGTGGCGTCAAGGTGTCGGATGGCAGGCGAGTCGTGCTCACCGATGCGCAAGGCAACTACGATCTGCCGCTGCCGGAAGGCGAAGGGCGCACGCTGTTCGTGGTCAAGCCAGCAGGCTACGGATTCCCGAGGCGCGACGACGGCCTGCCGGCGTTCTGGATCAACGATTCACCCATGCCGCGGCCCGCACTGAAATATGGCGGCATTCCTGTCTCGCCACACGGTCTTCCCCGCTGCATGGCGTTCCCGTTGCTTGTTGAAAAGAAGCGCAAGGGAGATGAACTGCAGGTACTGCTGTTTGCCGACACGCAAACCAAGAATACGGCCGATATCGACTACTACCGTCGGGACATTGTCGAGCCTCTGGTCGGGAAGCACTCCGCAGTGCTTGGGTTGACCCTGGGCGACGTGGTCGATGACGACCTGTCGCTCTACCCGGCACTGAATGAAGTCACCGCGCAACTGGACGTGCCGTGGCTGCACATCGCCGGCAACCACGACCTGGATTCCGACGCCGCGCGCGACGAGGATTCGCTGCTGAGTTTCCGCAACGTCTACGGCCCGGACACGTTCGCGTGGGAAGAACAGCAGGCGGTGTTCATCGGCATGGACGACGTGGTCTATCAGCCGGGCATGAAGCCGTCGTATATCGGAGCTTTGCGCGAGGATCAATTCGCTTTTCTGGAAGCCTACCTGCCCACCGTGCCCAAGGAGCGCCTGCTGGTGCTGGGCGTGCACATCCCGTTGTTCGACGCCAAGCCGGGTATCGAGACTTTCCGGCGCGCTGATCGCAAGCGCCTGTTTGCCCTGTTGGCGGCATTCCCGCATGTGCTGTTGCTGAGCGGCCACGACCACACCCAGCGGCACGTGCGACACGGTGCGGACACCGATTGGCACGGGGCCACGCCGCTGCACGAATACAACGTGGGCGCGGTCTGCGGCGCGTTCTGGTCAGGCGTCAAAGATGCCGCAGGCATTCCCGACAGCCGCATGAGTGATGGCACGCCCAATGGCTACGCCAGCCTTCGCGTGCTCGCCAAGGGCGAATACACATTGGCCTGGCATCCCGCTCGCGATGCTGACCGGGCGATGGCATTGCACGCGCCCAAGGTGCTGCGAAAGGGCGCCTATCCCGCCTGGGGCATCTACGCCAACGTGTTCATGGGTGAAGCGGATACCCGCGTGGAATACCGCGTCGACGACGGCGAATGGAA
Source organism: Pseudoxanthomonas sp. (assembly GCA_040005195.1). Lineage (GTDB taxonomy): Bacteria > Pseudomonadota > Gammaproteobacteria > Xanthomonadales > Xanthomonadaceae > Pseudoxanthomonas_A. The sequence goes on along the minus strand of JBDTZK010000032.1, from coordinate 1,116 downwards.
GGCGATGAAAGCCGTGATGCAACCCGATCCGAACGTGCTGGTGGAGAACATGCAGGACGACCTTGCGGACGCATTGCGTGGGTTTGACCGCTCACCCGAAGCCACGGATTCACTGCACCTGTGGCGGGGTGCGTTGCCGACCGACCTGCCTGTGGGTACGCACAAGGTCGAAGTGCGCGCGTTCGACCGCTGGCGCGGCGAACATGCCGCACAAACGAGTTATCGGCTGGAATCGGCATCTCCATGATCATGTCCATCTCAGGCAAGGGAGTCGGTTGAATGGCGCAGGGCGATGAGCTGCCGGTCAAGCCTTTCAAGACGCCAGCTGCGCTGGAAAAGTGGTTGGCAGCGAATGCGCAAGCGCCGGGCCTGTGGCTCAAGATCGCCAGGAAAGATTCCGGCATCACCTCGGTGACCTATGCTGGCGCGCTTGAGGTGGCCCTGTGCCATGGCTGGATCGACGGCCAGAGGAAGGGTTTCGATGAACAGTATTTCCTGCAGCGCTTCACGCCGCGTCGACCGCGCAGTTTATGGTCGAAGATAAATATCGCTCACATCGAACGGTTGACCGCCGCAGGCAGGATGCAGCCGGGTGGCGTGCGCGAAGTAGAGACGGCGAAGGCGGATGGTCGTTGGGATGTGGCTTACCAGAGCTTCTCCACGATGGACGTACCGCCTGAGCTCGCCGACGCATTGAAACAGAATCGGAAGGCGCAGGCTTTCTTCGATTTGCTGGACAAGACCAACCGGTATTCCTTCTGCTGGCGCGTGCATACCGCGAAGAAACCTGAAACGCGCATGGCACGCGCGGCCAGGTTCGTGGAGATGCTGGCGCGCGGTGAAAAGATCCACTGAACTCCGGACCTCGGCGTCATCGGTAAAGCCCCGCCTACTAGAGCTTGCCTACTTGAACCTGCGCACGCTCAACCACGCGCCAAGCATCAACAGGCCAATCGCCACGCCCTGCGACCAATGCGGCGCGGCTTGTCCGGCCAGCACCAGCAGCAGGGTGGAGAGCAGTGGCGCCAGGTACGAGAGGCTACCGAGCAGGGCGATATCGCCATGCTTGGTGCCGTGGTCCCAGAGCAGGAACGCGGCACGCAGCCGGAGCGCCGC
>JBDTZK010000393.1:0-3026 GCA_040005195.1 Pseudoxanthomonas sp. | reverse complement strand
ATGGAAGAACGACTGATTACCCTGTTAAAACTGGAGCCAGCCTCGTGGACTGCGCTGGCGTTGTACTGGAGCCTGAAGCTGCTCATAGCCTTGGCTGTGATGATGATTGGCATACGCATAGCCAAATGGTTGGCAGACGTGGTCAAGCGGGCAATGCGCAGGGCGAACGTCGAACCCACTGCCACTATCTTCCTTGGCAAGGTGTTCTATGTGACCCTGCTGGTCACCCTGGTGCTTGCGATACTGCAGGGCGTCTTCGATGTCGCCCCGACGTCGCTTATCGCGGTCCTCGGCGCCGCGGGCCTGGCCATCGGCCTGGCGCTCAAGGATTCACTTTCCAATGTTGCATCCGGGGTGATGCTGGTTTCACTGAAACCCTTCCGGGTTGGCGACATCGTCACCATCGCGGGAGAAACCGGCAAAGTTGAATCGATCAGCATTTTCCAGACCCGGCTGCGCGGCGCCGACAATCAGACCATCGTGTTGCCCAACAGCCTGATCACCGCAGACTCGATAATCAACCTGACCCCCGACAACATGCGCCGGATCGAACTGGTGATCGGGATCGACTACAAAGACGATATAGATGCGGCGCGCGGCGCGGCGCTGGAAATCATGCGCGCAGATCCTCGCGTTCTCAAAGAGCCGGCCGCCGATGTGCTTGTGTACGGGCTGGGAGACAATTCCGTGGACCTGGGCATACGATGCCACGTGAAAAATGCCGACTTCTTCGTTACCAAGTGCGAACTCACCGAGCGCATCAAGAAAGCCTTTGACAAGGTTGGCGTCAGCATTCCCTTCCCGCAGCGCGACGTGCACATGTATCACCACGTGGCTGGCCAGCCCGACGCAGGCGGCATCAAGTACAAGCTGGTGGCGGAAGATCCTGGCGACAGCGCCAACCGGATTGGCCTGGATGACACGTCACACAAGCCCAGTAGTGATCCCGAATAGGCGTTATTTTGTGCTCTTCTGCTTGCCTAGCCCCCGGCCAATGCCGCCAGGTGCTTGCGGTAATGCCTTAACTCATCAATCGAGTCGCGCACGTCGCTCAACGCGGTATGCGCGGACTGCTTGCGCACCCCTTCAAGGACGGCCGGCGCCCAACGGCGTGCCAGCTCTTTCAGCGTACTGACGTCCAGGTTTCGGTAGTGGAAGTATTTCTCCAGCCTCGGCATCTGCCGGTGCAGGAAGCGTCGGTCCTGGCAGATGGAGTTGCCACACATCGGTGACGTATTTGCTGGCAGCCACTCGGCAAGGAACGAAACGGTCTGCGCCTCGGCCTGCCCCAGGGTGACCGTGCTTTCCACCACGCGCTTCCACAAGCCGGAACGGGTGTGCTGCGCCCGGTTCCAGTCGTCCATCGCCTCCAGCACCGACACTGGATGGGCGATAGCGAATTCTGGGCCTTCTGCCAGGATATTGAGCTGGGAATCGGTCACTACCGTGGCAATCTCGATGATGGAATCGTTATCGGTGTCGAGGCCGGTCATTTCCAGATCGATCCAGATCAGGCGTTCGTTTTGGCTGTCGTTTTGCATATCTGAAGAGTGTCCTGGTGCGTGCTTTGCGGAAACATCGCGTTGTGACGCATGATAACGCAGCTCCCGATGGGCACAGGCCATGCTCCAGAACGCAGACCAATACACGCATTACGCCACGCTCACCGCGATGCTGGCCCCTGCTTTTTTCCTTACCGCAACCGCTTCATTGTTGCTGTCGGCCAATAACAGACTGGCCCGCATCATCGACCGTGCGCGCGCGCTGTTGAAGGAACTTCATGACATGGAAGACCCCATGCAGCGCGCACTGTACGAGCAACGCATCGCGCTGCAACGGCGACGCAGCCTGATCATCCTGCGCGCTGGACAGCTGCTGTATGTCGCCATCAGCCTGTTCGTGGGCACCAGCCTGGCGGTAGCAGCGGACAACCTGCTTGCCCACCGGCTGGGCATGCTGCCGACACTGCTCGCAGCCTTGGGCGTGCTGGCGATGTTCGCGGCCAGCATCCTGCTGGCGCGCGAGTCGACCCTGGCAGTCAAGGCAGTCAATGAGGAAATGGACCACCGGAACGTCACCAGGCGCGACTGACGCTTGCAGCAGCAGGCCTTGCCCGCCCCTGCCTTATCAATCGAGTGGTGGTTTACCGCGCTTGGCACGGAAATAGTTGCTCAGGCGCCTTGACGCTTCGTCGGCCATCAATCCGGACACCACTTCGACACGATGGTTGTGGCGGGGGTCGGCGACCAGGTCGAAGACGCTGCCACAAGCCCCGGTCTTGGGATCAGAGGCGGCATAGACCAATCGCGCCACCCGTGCATGCACCAGCGCCATCGCGCACATTGCGCACGGCTCCAGCGTCACGTACAGCGTGCTACCCACCAGGCGATGGTTGCCCAGGCGCTGCCCGGCTTGCCGCATGGAGATGATCTCGGCATGCGCACTGGGATCGTGGTCGATGATGTTGCGATTCCAACCCTCGCCCAGCATGCATCCGTCAGGCCCGACCAGCACGGCGCCTACCGGAATCTCGTCGAATTCACGCTGGGCATGGTCGGCCAGTTCGAAGGCATGACGCATCCAGTGCGCGTCCGTGTCCCCATCCGTGGACACGGGCACGATGCCTTCATCGCGGGAAGAAGCGTCGTTCATGGTCAGGAACCGGGCCAGCGCGCGCACATCACCAGCGCTGGTGCACGTACGGCCGTACCCGGCTTTCGTAGACCTTTGCGATGGCGGCCATGGTCGATTCCGAAAGTGGTGCCAGTGCCGATGCCGCAATATTGGCCAGGGCTTGCTGGGGATTGCGGGCACCAGGAATGATCACGCTCACCGCTTCGTGCATCAGTATCCAGCGCAGCGCCAGTTGCGCCAGCGTGGCGCCTTCCGGCACCAGTGGGCGCAGTTGCTCGACGGCGTCCAGTCCCACCGCATAGGGAACGCCCGAAAAGGTCTCGCCGACATCGAAGGCCTCGCCATGGCGATTGAACTGGCGATGATCGTTGGCTTCGAACCGCGTATCGCCA
>JBDTZK010000392.1:0-3031 GCA_040005195.1 Pseudoxanthomonas sp. | reverse complement strand
ACTTCTAGTTTCATCATTAATCATCGACCCGCCGTCATTCTAACTTTGTCGCAGGGCCTTCCTGATCGCCAGTTTTTTTCCAGAACCCTGAGCCATTGCGGGTGCTTGCCGCCGGTGCAGATGCAGCTGGCGGCGTCGGAATAACCGCATCAACTGCGGGCGAAGTAAAGTTCGTTGCCACAGGACTAGGCGACTTGGTCAAGAGGACCTCACCCTTCCCCTGCACTTGCACCTTGGCCTCGCCCATCTGCAGAAAACCTAGCATCGCAATAGCGTCTGGGCTTTGCTCGGCAGTTGGCACGCCACCTATGTGGGTAATTACATCTCCTGCCATTAACCCTGCTTGTTGAGCAGGACCTCCGGGGATCAATGACTCGATCACCGCACCAACCTTCTTGCTCTTTCTGGTCGGCTTCTTGTAAGCCTGTATGCCCAATTGATTGTGGGCTCCTGGCACCATGCGACCTTCGGCATAAGCTGCAATCAGCTGCAAGAACAGATACTGCTCATTGAACACGACCGGATTGTTGATCTCGATACTATTGGACGCATTGAACATGTTGGTGGCGACCGTCTCAAACTTGATGGTAACCATCACGTCTTTGCCAACTTGAGCCATCGTGAAGGTCTGTCGCCCTTTAGGCTGTTGCCAGCCGCTATTGCCTTGGGCCATTCGCACTCCGATGGACTGCCAGAATGACAAAGGGAACTCGTAAGCCATTACGTTGGCATCTTGACGCACCGGAGTACGACCGATCGGCAGCATCACGCCCACGACGGCATTCTGTACCTGTTCGACAGAGACATTCTTGATCGTGGCAACGGGAACGGCAGTGGCGGCGAGCTTCGCCGGCTGAGCGGTGGTCGATGCCGATACGCCCACCAATACCAACGCAAATAATCCCGACGTAAGCCGCTTGATGCGCGCGCTGCACCTATTCATAGCAAGTCCCTTCCCCATTGATGTTCCTGCCAATCCAAAAACCATCCCCATCGCGGCACTGACAGATGCTTTGATTATCGACTGCAATATCGATCCGGCAACGTAAATATTTCACACCCGCCTGGCTGTTGGTCGCTTGGACTACAGCTTAAGGCGATGGCAATCCCGTCGCATGCAGCGTCCGCCAAAAAAGATCCCAAGCACGCTCAGTGATCGGTCTTTATCCTTCCCCCTCTCTCACCCGCATTAAAGTCCCGCCTGCCGGGACTTTTTGCTAGATTGCAAGGTACAGGGCGGATTGCCCCCATCACCTGGCAACCCTATGAATGATGGCTCTCCCGGCAGCAGGGAATCTCAAGGCAGCATATTGAAACCACGCCCCCCTGTGGAACTGTGCAAGCGTGGCGAGGTGCGGGTAGAACGGTTTCTGGATGCAGCGACCGAAATATTCGGCGAGAAGGGTTACCAGCACGCCCGCCTCAGCGAAATCGTGGCCCGCGCAGGCGGCTCGCTGGCCACGTTGTATCGGTTCTTCGGCGACAATGAAGGCTTGGCCCGCGCCATCATCCAGCGCGGCCTTGCTGATATTGACCTGCGAATGGAATCGCTCAATCTGTCCGCGCTGCCGCCTGAGCAGGCACTACGCATGGTGGCCGAACAAATCGCCGCACACATGACCACGACCCACGCGCTGGTCGTGCATCGCATTGCCATTGGCGAGGGCCAGTCCTTCCCCGACCTGCGCGACTGGTTCTTCAACCACGGCGTTCAATCGGTGCAGAGCAAGCTCGCGGAGTACTTCAAACAGGAAACCGCGGCAGGGCGACTGGACCTGCCAGCGCCGGCCCTGGCGGCCAGCCAGTTCTTCATGCTGGTGTTCGGAGACCTGGTCATCCGCATTTCCAGCGGTCACCTGCGCGATCCAGACCCGGAAGCACTCAGCCACTATGCGCAGAGCGCAGTGGAACTGTTCCTGCGAGGTGCCCTGCCCCGCTGACCGGGCACCGCCACATCAGGTTCGGTCAATACTCACGCCATACATATGAATGGCCCAGCATGCTTCCGCCCCACCCCGGCACGCATGGAATGACATGGACCTCAAGAGCGGCTATCCCTACTGGGCAGTCAAGAACGGGCTGATGCATGCCTTCCCGCCCCTGCAGCAGGATCTGCGCTGCGACGTGGCCATCATCGGTGGCGGCATCACCGGCGCCTTGATTGCAGACGAACTGGCCGGTCATGGGCACGAGGTTGCCCTGATCGAGCAGCGGGATGTCGGCTGGGGAAGCTCGTCGGCCAGTACCGCGCTGCTGCAGTACGAAATCGACACCCACATGATCGACCTGGCCAAGCGTTACGGCGAAGCGGATGCCGTCCTGGCCTACCGCCAATGCGCCGAGGCGATCTCGATGTTGCAGGACAAGGCACGCTCTATACGAGATGTCGATTTCGCGTGGATGGACAGCCTGTACTACGCCAGCCGACGCCGCGATGCCAGTGCGCTGCGCGAAGAATTCGACCTGCGCGCGCGCCATGGCTTGCAGGTGGAACTGCTGGAAAAAGAAACAGTGCAATCACGCTACGGCATCGACGCGCCAGTGGCGGTACTCAGCCACCAGGCGGCACGCATCGACCCCTACCGCATGGCCTACCGGTTGCTGACACGACTGCAGAAACGTGGCAGCGCCATCTTCGACCGGACCAGTATCGAACGCATCCAGGCGACCTCACGCGGCATATCGCTTCAGACGGCCGAAGGCCAGGTGATCCGCGCAGACCATCTGGTGCTGGCCGCGGGCTATGCCAACCAGCAATGGTTGAAGCAGAAAGTCGCGCAGAACCGTAGCAGTTATGCCTTCATCACTGATCCCATCGACACCGCAACCCTGGGCGAGCTCAAGGACACGATGGTGTGGGAGTCCGCACGCCCCTACGTGTACATGCGTAGCACCGGTGATGGCCGGCTGCTGGTGGGCGGCGAGGACGACAGCGTTGATATCCCCGCACGACGCGATGCCCGCGTGGACAAGAAAGCACGCACGCTGCAGAAGAAAGTCAGCAAGCTCTTTCCAGAAGTGCCTTTCAAAC
>JBDTZK010000391.1:0-3049 GCA_040005195.1 Pseudoxanthomonas sp. | reverse complement strand
GGCGCGCGCCGCGGAAGCCATCGTCAAAGGTGTAATCGCCCGGAATCACCAGGTGCTTGTCCAGAGTGATGCCATATTCCTTCAACGCGCGCTCGTAGCCGGTGTAGCGTTCGGTACTGGAACGATGCGCCAGACCGCCCCACAAGAACCCGATGCGCTGGTGACCCAACTGGATCAGGTGTTCGGTTATTTCATAGGCCGCATCGTGATCATCCACGTAAATGCAGGGATAGCCATCGTCAGGGTCTTCGGTTGCGGCGATGATGCGCACCAGTTTCACGCCGCGCGCGGTGAGCGCGGCGACCAGGTCCATGCGTTCGGACATCGGCGCGGTCAGCACCAGTCCCGCCAGCCGGGAGCGATGCACGAAGTCGGACAGCTCTTCGGCCAGCAACGGTGAAGTCGAGTCACAGGGATGGATCTGCAGGCCGAAGCCGGTTTCCTTGCACGCGGCCAACACTCCGTTCTGTACGCCGATGATGTGGTACGGGTTGGGATTGTCGTAGATCAGTCCGATCACGAACGGCGTGCCGCTACGCAGGTTGCGTGCGGAGGGATCGGGTTGGTAATCGAGCTCCGCGATGGCACGCAGCACGCGCGCGCGCGTGCCCTGCATGACGGAAGGCTCGTTGTTGATCACCCGCGACACGGTCTTCAAGGACACCTTCGCACTTGCGGCGACATCCTTGATGGTGGGGCGACGCGTATTGATTTCGGTCATGTACCAACTCGCTTCACGATGCAGTTTGCAGTTAGGGCTGGCTGCACTATTTCATGCCGACACGATGTCCGCGCATTGCGAAAAATAAAACGTAGGCATAGCAAGCCACCATCAGAACAGCAAAGACAATCTGGAAGTCATATTGCTCCTTGAAATGCGCAAATAACTGGGGAACAGCCGCACCGCCTGCAATGCCCATTATCAGCAATGCAGAACCCTTTTCGGTAAATTTTCCTAGCCCCTTGATCGCCAGCGGGAATATAGCTGGCCACATGATTGCATTGGCAAAACCCAGGGCGGCGACAAAGGCAACCGACACATAGCCGTCTGTCACCATGGCAGCCAATGAAAACAGTATCCCCAAAACTGCCGATACAGACAGGTACTTTTCCTGCGAAACATACTTGGGGATGAGCAACAGGCCAACCACGTATCCGACGAGCATGCAGACCAGCGTTCCAATCGTGAAATATTTCGCATAATCGAGCGAGAGGCCGAGATTCTTTCCATAAATGCCAATGGCATCTCCCGCCATCACTTCCGCGCCCACGTACACGAAAATGCAGAGCGCTCCAAGCCAGACGTGTGGAAAAGAGAAAATACTATTGCGTTGTTCGCCACCTGATCGCGATGAAGAGTTGACAAGCTCTGGTTTAAGCTCGGGCAATGACGAGTAGAGGATTGCTATGGCAAGAATTCCAAGCACTGCGGCCATAGCCATATATGGACCGTGAATGCGGCCCGCGAATTCTGTCAACAGCAGCGCCTTATCCGACGGCAAAGCACTTTCAACTTGCGTGGAAATGTTTTCCATTCCATGTAGAACAACTCTGGCCAGTCCGTACGTGGCTAGCGCTCCCGCGAGCTTGTTGCATATCCCCATGATCGCTATCCGACGCGCCGCGCCCTCAATCGGACCGAGGATGCTGATGTAAGGATTGATAGCCGTCTGGAGCAGCGCCAGTCCACCTCCAATAATGAAAATTCCACCCACGGCTCCTGCATAGGAACGGGCGGTCGTGAATTGACCGAATATTGCCGCACCGATCGCCATGACCAGCAGGCTCAGCGCGATGCCTTTCTTCATCCCCGTTGCTTTAAGGATCACCGAAGAAGGTAGAGCCAGACAGAAGTAGGAAATGTAGAACGCGCTGGGAATGAGAAATGCGTAGGCGTCGCTTACATCAAAAGCGATCTTTGCGAACAGGATCAACGGCCCATTGATCCAGGTGAAGAAACCGATGATGAAGAACAGCATGCCGATGATGGCGATGGAGCCGACATGGGGATTGGCGGCCTGCACGGGACTGGGTACTGCGGTCATGGCGGGTGACTCCCCTGTGGATGATGGCCGCGCGGACGTTGGAAGGATCAGTCGTCCCGTATACGGCGGCAGCTGGGAACAACGTTGTCATACTTTTTCATTTCCAGCCAGTTTCCCGCACTGCACCGGGATTTTTTTACGGAATCCGACGGCTCCAGTTTTTGCAACGCAACAGAATGGCTTGAAGCTTGTCGTCCGTAGGCCAATGAAAATGAACAATTAAATCTTCATATGTGACGAAAAGAGATCGTTAGTCCTATTCAGTTTCGCTGTTGTCGTCTCTGCGTCCGAACCAGGCACGATTTGATGACCGCCTGTTGACAACGTTGTCAAAGCACTCACACACTCCGGCGCCATGGCCCTGTGCATTTCCGCATCCAGGCCAGCGAATACCAGGGGAGATGCGTGGTCGCAAACGTCAATTCATTGCCAGTGGCCCATGGCGGCAGCCTGCACGAGCGGTTTATTGCCGCCGATGTCGGTGGCACCCATGTGCGCATCGGCCTGGTCGAGGGAAGCGAAGATTCGGCCCATCCGGTCACGGTGCACCAGTACCGCAAGTACGCCTGCGCGCAGTACCCGGGCCTGACCGAGATCATCGAAGACTTCCTGGGCACGTTGAACGGCGAGACGGTCAGCCGTGGCGTGATTGCCAGTGCGGGTTACCCGCTCGAGGACGGCACCGTCATCACTGCCAACCTGCCCTGGCGCCTGTCGCCTGCCGACATCCGCAAACGCCTGGGCTTCCGTGAAATCAGCCTGGTCAATGATTTCGAGGCCGTCGCGCATGCTGCCGCCTATGTCGACGCCAGCGAAGTACTTCGCCTTACCGGTCCTGAGGCTGCACCGGTCATCGGCCCGACCTTGGTGCTGGGTCCCGGCACGGGTCTGGGCGCTGCCGTGTGGATTCCCACGGGCAAGCGTGCCGTGGTCCTGGCCACCGAGGCCGGACAGGCCGCGCTGACCGCCGGCAATGCGATCGAGATGGCGCTGCTCTCGGAAAT
>JBDTZK010000390.1:0-3056 GCA_040005195.1 Pseudoxanthomonas sp. | reverse complement strand
ACCCACAGCAACCACGCCACGGTCAGGTACATGGGGAAGGCGAGGAAGTGCTTCAGTGTTTCCATCCAGGCGCCGGGTCTTGGCAGGCGTTGAGCCAGCCCCGGTACGAAACCGATCAACAGGAAAGGCAGCGCCAGGCCCAGTCCCAGGCAGGCAAATACCAGCAGCGCCACTGGCGTGGAGGCGGTAAACGCAAACGCCAGCGCCGCGCCCATGAAGGGTGCCGTGCACGGGCTGGCGATGACCACGGCCAGCACGCCGGTGAAGAAATCACCTGCCGGCCCGCTGCGCCCTGTGAGTTCATGGCCGGCACCTGCGAAACGATGACCCAGCGCGAAGACTCCCGACAGGCTCAGACCCACGGCGAACATCAAGTACACCAGACCACCGATCACCAGCGGCTGTTGTAGCTGAAAGCCCCAGCCCAATGCCTGGCCCGCGGCCCGCAGCGCGATGGCCAGTGCGCCCAGTGCGACGAAGCTCAGCAGCACGCCGGCGGTATACCAGAGCGCGCTGGCCCGGGCATGCCCGCCATTGCGCCCGCTGTCGGCCAGCGACAAGGCCTTGAGCGACAACACCGGCAGCACGCACGGCATCAGGTTCAGCACCAGTCCGCCGCCCAGCGCCAACAGCAGTGCCAACCACAGGCTGGTCTTTGAATCGGCATTTCGCAGAACGTCCGCCGGCGGCGTGGTGCGCCCGACCTGTGCAGGATCTTCGGAGGCAGATTCCGGTGATGAAGGGGGCTGGGTTCCGGCCGCGGTTGGGTCAGGGGTGCCCTGTGCAGGCGTCAAAGGCGTGATCAGCGCAGGGGCGGGCGCTTCTGGAATGTTCGTCGTCAGGCGGCCTTCCGGGATCGCCAACTTCACTGCGCGCGTCATCGGTGGATAGCAGATGCCATCCTTCTGGCAACCCTGGAAGGTCACCTGCAGCGTGGCGTTGGCGGCGTCGACCGTGGTCCGGTTCAGGGGTACCGGCACTTCGGCCTGATCGAAATAGACGACCACTTCACCGAAGTGCTCGTCACGGTAGGGCTGGCCTTTTGGCCAGCGCGGGCTTGCCAAGGTGATTCCCGGCGTACCCTGCAGCTTCAGCGTGGTGCGGTCGCGATAGACGTAATAACCCGGTGCCGGGGTGAAACGCAGCAGCAGCTGGTTGCCGTCGAAAGAGATGGCTTCGAATGCAAATGCCTTGTCATGGGGTAATGGCAAGGCATCGACCGAACCGTTGCTGGCCGCTGGCTGCCCGAACAAGGGCAGGCCACCGGCATTGGTTGTGGCGGTGATGGCGGAAGATCCGCTGACACCGATGCCAACAGGGGCGGGCAACTGCACCACCACCTTGCGGGTCTGGGGCGGATAGCAGATGCCTGCATCCGCACAGCCCTGGTATTTCACTTTCAGGGTGATGCTCTGGGCGTTTTCTGTGGCCTTGCCGATCAGCACGCCATTCAGATCCTGGTGATAAGTCTCCACGTCACCAAAGAACTCGTCCCGGTAGGCCTTGCCCTTGGGTAATTGCAATTGCGCGCCCTCGAAACCGGGGCCTTCGACTTCCACGCTGGTGCGGTGCCGATACAGGTAATAGCCATCGGCGACTTTCCATTGCACGTCGATACGGTCGCGGCTGCTGGCCTTGGCGGTGAGCGCGAACGCCTGGTCAACCGGCAGCAGGTCCGCTTCGCTCACTGCCAGGGCGGGGGTTGTCGCCAGGAGGGTCAGGAACAGAATCGACAACAGGCGTGGCAACAGACTCATCGGATCAGGGTTTCCCGGGGAAGACATGCAAAGGCAGGCAGAGCCGAGCAGGCCGTAGTTCGACTACCACTGCCCGCAAAGGGTTCACAGATTAACCGGTGGCGGGATTTTCCGGCCGAACCGCAGCGCTTCGCCGACCCGTGCTGCGCCCGGTACGCAGCGCCGCGAGTTCCTCCATCACTTCCAGCATGGACAGGCGGGTGCGCAAAGGCGCAGCGCGAAACGCTTCCATCAAGCGGAATTCCAGCGGGTCTTCCACCAGCAAGGCATGTGCGGTTGCAATGGAGTCCAGTCTTACCTCACGGGACAGCGGCATTTCTCCTCGCCCCGTCGCCAGCCATTCGAACTGGATCCCGGTCACCAGGGCGATCTCCCGCAGATGCGAGACGCTTGGGTTCTTGCCCATGGGCGCTTCCCAATGGCTGACCGCACTGCGCTGTACGCCCACCGCCTGGGCCAACTGGTTTTGCGACAGTCCCGTGGCGCGTCTTGCCAAGCGAATCCTTTCCTGCTGGCTCATGGCCTCTCCTGGCTTTTGTGTCGTGCGATCGCACCATACCCCAGCGCGGGTGGGCTGCGATCAGTCTATTGCTACCAATGCTAACTAGGTGAACAACAATAGGCGCCTATTGTCCGCTATTGGTAGCTAAATGAATTGTATGTATTTGATTTCAATTGATTAAGCTTAATGCGAAGTTACCTGAAGTAGCCGATTTCCAGCCGCTTATCGCTTCTTCATTGCCTGCGCGCGGTGGTATCACTGATTGGCCGGCAAGGACGCCGGATTCGACAGGAAGTTGACGGGAGGAGAGGCCCGGGGCAAAGGACGCCCAGTCAGGACGCCACACCATCTCCAATGGAGCGCGCATGCCCAGTGCCTGCGCGCTCTTTTTTTATGCCCTGGGCTGGCCCCTTGAATCGTTCAGCCCCGCACCCCATCTGTTGTGCATCCCGGCGCTGCCGGGTTTTTCTGCCTGCGTTGCTGGCACTCATGTGACACGAGTGCTAATATCGCCGACCTTTCCCTGTGTAATCAATCACTTAAAAGGATTGAAATGAGCAATATCAAGCCCTTGTACGACCGCGTTGTGATCAAGCGCGTTGAAGAAGAAAAGTTGTCTGCTGGCGGCATCGTCATTCCTGACTCCGCCACCGAGAAGCCCATCAAGGGCAACGTGATTGCTGTCGGTACCGGCAAGGCCCTGGACAACGGCACGGTCCGCGCGCCCCAGGTGAAGGTCGGTGACCAGGTCCTGTTCGGCAAGTACAGCGGCACGGAAGTGAAGCTGGACGGCACCG
>JBDTZK010000389.1:0-3075 GCA_040005195.1 Pseudoxanthomonas sp. | reverse complement strand
CGGGGATCAACGCCACCGCCAGCAACACCATCAGCCACGGCGCGTAGACCAGCAGGCCGGCGGCGAAACTGATCACGGTGATGGTGTCCTGCACCTGGCCGAACAGCGTGCTCATCAGGTTCATCCGGCCCATGGTCTGGCGGCGCGCACGGTCCAGCTTGTCCTGCAGGTCGGGGTCTTCGAAATCTTCCAGGTCCAGCGTCGCCGCGTGTTCCATCAGGCGGATGCTGGTGGCGTTGGTGAACAGCTCCGACAGCAGAGAATCGGCGTAGCTGACCATGCGACCGAGCAGGTCGGACAGGATGGCCAGCGCGAACTCCAGCACCAGCAGCCACAGCAGGGGATCGAGCTGACCGCTATGCCAGGCATCGCCCAGCGTGTTGAAGCCCAGGCCCAGCGCCACCAGGCGCACGGCCTCGTCGATGATCAGCTTGCCGATATACAGGGTGATGATGGGCAGCAAGGCGCGGACCAGGCGCAGCCCCAGGCTGGAGATCGTCAGCCAGGGACTGGTCTGCCAGATCTGCTTGAGGAACGGCGGCAGGTTGCGCATCGCATCGAAGCGGTCGCGCAGGCTGGGGTTCTTCTGGCGGGATGCGCCAGCGGTGGGGGAGTCGGCCATGTCCACCATTGTGCCGAGGCGGGCGTGTGGGTGCCATCACGCGGAGCACACCGACAGCGCCGTGACTACGCGACTACGCGAGTGGTGGCAGCAGCCGGGCGCGCAGGCGATCCAGGCCCAGTCGGGTCGTGGCCGTGACCAGCCAGCCTTCCGGGTCGCGGACATTGGCCGTGTCGGTGCCTTGCCAACGCAGTCAGGCCTCCTGCGCCACATCCTCCGCATCACTGCGACTGCCCAGCAGCCGATAGGCCAGGGCAAACAGGCGGGCGCGGTGGGTCTGGAAGGTGTCGGTCGGGGTTGTCATGCCGGTAGTACGCAAGCGCGTGTGCCGTTGTGACAGGGAAGCGGACATCACTTTGCCTTAAAATTGGCAGTTCAATCCCGGCCAGCCTCCAGCAAGCGAGCAACACGTGACCTTGATCAAGCAGGAAGACTTCATCCAGAGCGTCGCCGACGCTTTGCAGTACATCAGTTACTACCATCCAGTTGACTACATCAAGAGCCTGGCCGCGGCCTACGAGCGCGAGGAATCGGTGGCGGCCAAGGACGCCATTGCGCAGATCCTGATCAATTCGCGGATGTGCGCCGAAGGCCACCGCCCGATCTGCCAGGACACCGGCATCGTCACCGTATTCCTGCAGATCGGCATGGACGTGCGCTGGCCCGACGCGAACATGGGCGTGGAAGACATGGCCAACGAGGGCGTGCGACGCGCCTACCTGCACCCGGACAACAAACTGCGTGCCAGCGTGCTGGCCGACCCGGCCGGCAAGCGCGTCAACACCAAGGACAACACGCCTGCCGTGGTCAACATGAAGATCGTGCCCGGCAACACGGTGGACGTGATTGTGGCGGCCAAGGGCGGCGGTTCGGAAGCCAAGTCCAAGTTCGCGATGCTCAACCCTTCCGATTCCATCGTTGACTGGGTATTGAAGACCGTGCCGACCATGGGCGCCGGCTGGTGTCCGCCCGGCATGCTTGGCATCGGCATCGGTGGCACCGCCGAGAAAGCGATGCTGCTGGCCAAGGAAGCGCTGATGGAGCCCATCGACATCACAGACCTGCAGCAGCGCGGCGCTTCCAACCGTGCCGAAGAACTGCGCCTGGAGCTGTACGAGAAGGTCAATGCCCTGGGCATCGGCGCGCAGGGCCTGGGTGGCCTGACCACGGTGTTGGACATCAAGGTCAAGGATTTCCCCACGCATGCGGCCAATCTGCCGGTGGCCCTGATTCCCAACTGCGCGGCCACCCGCCATGCGCACTTCACCCTGGACGGCAGCGGCCCGGTGATGCTGGAACCGCCTTCTCTGGAAGACTGGCCCAGGCTGACCTACGACACATCCAAGGGACGGCGCGTGAACCTGGACACGATCACCGCGGAAGACGTCGCCAGCTTCAAGCCCGGCGAAGTGCTGTTGCTCAACGGCAAGCTGTTGACCGGTCGTGATGCCGCGCACAAGCGCATGGTCGAGATGCTGAATCGAGGCGAGCAACTGCCGGTCGATTTCAAGGGGCGTTTCATCTACTACGTAGGCCCGGTCGATCCGGTCCGCGATGAAGTGGTTGGCCCAGCCGGCCCGACCACGGCGACGCGCATGGACAAGTTCACCGAGCAGGTACTGGCGCAGACAGGGCTGATGGGCATGGTCGGCAAGGCAGAGCGCGGACCCACGGCGATCGAAGCGATCCGCAAGCACCAGTCGGCCTACCTGATGGCGGTGGGCGGCGCGGCCTATCTGGTATCCAAGGCAATCAAGGCCGCGCGCGTGGTCGGCTTTGCCGATCTTGGAATGGAAGCCATCTACGAATTCGAAGTGAAGGACATGCCGGTCACCGTGGCAGTCGACAGCACCGGCGAGTCGGTCCACAAGACCGGGCCGCGCGAATGGCAGGCACGCATCGGCAAGATCCCTGTAGTACTGGAAAACGCATGAGCACGCTTCTTTATGGTTCGCCCAGCACGGCCAGCCTGGTCGTTCACTGGCTGTTGATTGAACTTGAAATCGAGCATGAATTGCACATGCTCGATTTCGACAAGCAGGAACAGAAATTACCGGAGTACCTGAAGCTCAATCCTGCGGGCGTGGTGCCGACGCTGGTGATGGACGGGCAGACGATCACCGAAGCAGCGGCCATCGTCATGCACCTGGCCGACTGCCATCCGCAGGCGGGTCTTGCGCCGCTGACGGGTTCGCCTGCACGCGCCCAGTACTACCGCTGGATGCTGTTCATGGCCAACACCCTGCAGCCGGCGTATCGCGCTTGGTTCTATGCGCCGGAAATCGCCGGTGAGGAGAATGCGGAAGCGTCCAGGGAGTACGCGCGGCAGAAAATCGAAGGCGCCTGGCAACGGGTCGCCGAGCATCTTCAGGACAACGGTCCGTACCTGCTGGGGGAACACCTTTCTGCTGCCGATTTCCGAGTACACCCGGCCTGATGAAGCCTGGTTCGTC
>JBDTZK010000388.1:0-3078 GCA_040005195.1 Pseudoxanthomonas sp. | reverse complement strand
ACCATGCAACACCATGCGCGATGACTGGGCCATAGACGCGCCCCGAAAACTGCTGCATGCGCGCGAACAGACTGGTGCCATTGACGATGGCAGGCAACGACTGGATCAGACCCACATCATCATTGCGCTGTATGCCGTCGGCGAGCCGCACGATGGTGTCGCCGGTCATCAGGCTATCGGCATCCAGGATCAGCATGAACGGGTAGCCGCCACCGAAACGGCGCACCCATTCGGCAATGTTGCCGGCTTTGCGCTCGCGGTTGTCGACGCGACGACGATAGAACAGCCGGGACTGCCCACCGGTGCGCGCGACCAGAGCATGGAACTCGACAATTTCCTGTTCGGCGATGGCCGCGTTGGTCGTGTCGCTGAGAATGAAGAAGTCGAAACTGTCCAGGCGGCCGGTATCGCGCACGGATTCGTAGATGGCCTGCAGGCCCGACATCAAACGGTGCGGATCCTCGTTGTAGGTCGGCATCAACAAAGCAGTGCGTGCAGAGAGCGAAGGCAGTGGCGCTTCCGGATCAATGCCGAGCATGGCGGCCCTTCGCGACAACAGCAGCAAAAACCCTGCGACGGCCCCCAGGAACGACTGAGCGATCCACGCGAACAGCGCCACGAAAAGCGCGATCAATACGCCTTCGAGTATCCCAAACCCATCCACGCGTAGAACGCGCCACATCTGCCAGGTTGCCACGGCAGTCAGCGCCGCGGTTCCGCCCAGCATGTACAACCGCCGCCAGAAAATGCCCCGCGGCGCGCTGGGTAATACGCGCGGATCAAGCCGTCCCTCGCGCAGGGATTGCACGGGCATCGCCACAGGCAACGCACCAGGGAGGCATTCGTAAGCGGCGCTTGCCGCAGGCAGGCTACTCATGCCGTCCAACGATACAGCCAGGTTTCGGAAACGGCCTGCTTGCCTTGCACCAGCCGTACATGCAGCTCGACCGCTTGCGCACCAGCAGGATCCAGCTCGAATCCGATGCGCCAACCGCCCGTGGCATCCACCGGATGGGCGACGACATTGGAAATCACGCCGATGTTGGACCACGTGTCGGCAGTGACGCCTGCTTCGCTGCCCAATCCCTCCAGCACACCACCCTTGAAATCGATGATCACGCGTCGCCTGTTGTCTGCTGCGGCACCAATCATCGTATCGACAACCGTAGCAAGTCCAGGCGCCCAGCTGTGCTCGTTGCACCAGTGCAGACGGTAATCGAAACGATGTTCCGTTCCTGCAGACAGCGGTGCTGCAGGCCGCCAGAACGCCACGATGTTGTCGTGGTACTCGTCGGGAGTGGGAAGTTCGATCAGGTGTACGGCGCCCTTGCCCCAGTCGCCCACGGGCTCGACCCAGACACTCGGGCGTTTTTCGTAGTGCGCCTCGCTGTCGGCGTAGTCGGAAAATTCACGCTGGCGCTGCATCAGTCCGAAGGCGCGCGGCGCGTTATCTTCAAATCCACTGTCCTGCACAAGCGCAGGGTTGTGCAGCGGCCGCCAGATCTGTTCACCTGCGCCAGTCATCAGGGCAAGACCGTCGGAATCGTGGACGGCCGGCCGATAATCGTCCACGCCGACGCGGTCGCTGGCACCGAACTGGTACATGCTGGTCAACGGTGCGATGCCGGCGTGACGAAGTTCTACCCGCGGGTATAGGCGCGATTGCACATCAAAAACAGTTTCGATACCGGGCTCGATACTGAAACGGAATGCGCCTGCCACGCTGGCGCTGTCCATCAAGGCATGTACCACAATACGGGTGGCGCCCGGCGCCGGTTGCTCCATCCAGAAACTGCGGAACACGGGGAATTCTTCCCCCGCCGGCTGCACCGTGTTGATGGCCAGGCCACGCGCCGACACCCCATACGATTGACCCTTTGCCACCGCGCGGAAATAGCTGGCACCCAGGAACGCAGTGATTTCATCGAAATAGTCGGGGCCGTTGATTGCCGCATGCAGACGCATGCCGGCGAAGCCGAGGTCGCGTGCGTTGCGGCCGCGCAATGCGGCTGCACGAAAATTGAAGAGATCCGGCGAATAGTCCACCTGTCGCGCCTGACCACCAGCCACGGTGAACAGCTGCACGCGATCCTTGAAGAGGAACCCGCGATGGAAGTACTGCGCCTGGAATGGCAACCCTTCCCGGCGCCACAGCGCCTGTGACGGATTGAAGCGGATGTCGCGGTATTCGTCGTAGTTGATCGATGCCAGCCACGCTGGCAGGTCGGTCGCCGGTATCGCATAGGGCGCTTCAGCCAGCCGTCGCGCGAGTGAAGGGACGGTCTCATCTGTGAAAGCCGCAGCAGACGCGCGCGCGCGCGGGGCCAACAAGCTGGTGCCGGTCAGTGCGACCAGTGACGCGGACAGGCTGCCCAGCAATAATTCTCTTCTGTGCAATGCCAATGCCTCGCATGACGACCGGGGGAGTCGGCGCATTGTAGGCCCCGCTACGTTAGCGGCACGCTATTTACCGGCACGCTATGTGGACCAGGCGTGATGAGGCGGTGCTGGCGCGTGGCCTCTCGCCAGAATGCAGAAGCCCCGCACTTGGCGGGGCTTCTGATTGCTGCTTGCTGATACGACCAGCCGAGTATCCGCTTACTCGATATCGAGAAAACTGCGCAGCTGTTCCGAACGGCTGGGGTGGCGCAACTTGCGCAGTGCCTTGGCCTCTATCTGGCGGATGCGCTCGCGGGTCACATCGAACTGCTTTCCGACTTCCTCAAGGGTGTGGTCGGTATTCATGTCGATGCCGAAACGCATGCGCAACACCTTCGCTTCCCGCGGGGTCAGGCCGGCGAGCACGTCGCGAACCGTTTCCGACAGGTTGATGTTGACCGTGTTCTCGATCGGGGACTCCACGTTGGTGTCCTCGATGAAGTCGCCCAGGTGCGAATCCTCGTCGTCGCCGATCGGGGTTTCCATGGAGATCGGTTCCTTCGCGATCTTCATCACCTTGCGGATCTTGTCCTCGGGCATGTCCATTTCCTTGGCCAGCTCTTCCGGCGTGGCCTCGCGGCCATACTGCTGGAGCATCTGGCGGGAAATGCGGTTCAACTTGTTGATCGTCTCGATCAT
>JBDTZK010000387.1:0-3082 GCA_040005195.1 Pseudoxanthomonas sp. | reverse complement strand
CGTCGCGTCGCACGAAAACGCTGGTTGCGCCGCTCGCAACCAGCCACGCATCGAAAAGAGGACCCCTGTCAACGTCGATCAATATCCGGGTCGCGTATACCCAGCCGCAGCAGCTCGAGCACTTGTGGCGTGATCACCGCGATGCGTGCGTCGATGCGTGCACGTGCGTAGTAGTCAAGATCATCACGCTTCTTCAGGTTCTGCAGCTGGATCAGTGCCTGCTCGGGCCGGCCATTGAGGAATGCGGCTTCCGCATAGGCCTCGCCGGCACGTGCGGTATTACCTGCAAGCTCGTTGGCCCGGCCGAAATCATGCTGGAACACCGGGTCGCTGGATGAAGCGCCCAGCATGGGCCGCAATATCGCCTGTGCACGCTCGCCGGCCGCACGTCCGCCTTGCTCGTTCAGCACCTGCGCGTAGCTGAGCGCGATGGCGCGGTTGTCAGGGGAATGGCGCAGCAGGGCCACGAAACGCTGGTTGGCTGCCTCGACCTTGCCGCTGCGTGATTCAGCCTGACCCATTGCCAGCGCCAGCCACAGGTTGTCCGGGTGCTTGTCCATCAGTGATTGCAACTCGGCGCCCGCCGCTGCCGGACTATTGCTGCGCAGGTGTGCCAATGCCATGCCGTATTTCTGTGCGTCCGACAATCCCTTGCCGGTGTTGAGGCGAATGCGTTCGTACTCGCCGATCGCCTGGGTAGGCGTGTCGGCACTGAGGACACGAAGCCGTTCGCGCGCCCAGTCGAATTGTCCGTTGCCTCCCTTGGAAAGATTGTCTCCAACGGCCAGCAGCAATGTGCCCGGAATGAGCGGGTTCACTGTTGCCGACGAGCCATAGTTGGGCGTGCGCGGGATGCGCTCGACCTGGCTGCCACCCGGGGTGGTAGTGGTGACCGGAATACTGTTTTCACGGTTGATCTGTTCGGCGCGCTCGCGGGCCTCGCTGATGCGGGTCGTGGTGACCGGGTGCGTCTGCAGGTAGTCGGGCGTGCGCTCTCGGTCCCCGCCGCGATTACCGCGCATGGCCTGTGACATGCGCTCGAAAAACCCGGCCATGGCGGTCACGTCATAGCCTGAGCGCGACAGGGTACGGATGCCGACGCGGTCGGCCTCGGCCTCATTGGAACGGGTGTAGTCGATCTGCCGCTGGGCCATCAGCCCCATGGCGCTGGCGATGGCCGCCTGTGACGCATCACCACTGGAATTGCCGCCCGCAGCCTGGGCCAGCACGATGGCACCCAGCATCCCCAGCAGGATAGGAATCTGGTCGCGTTGCGCACGCTCGGCTCCGCGCAGCACGTGCTGCTGGGTGACATGCGCGACTTCGTGGGCAATGACCGCAGCCACTTCGTCTTCGCGCTCGGCAGTCAGGATGAGGCCCGCGTTGACCCCGATATAGCCGCCCAGGGTCGCGAATGCGTTGATCTGCCGGTCTTTCAACAGGAAGAAGGTGAAAGGCTGTCTTGGCTGGTCGCTGTCCGCGCCCAGGCGTCCACCCATGTTCTGCAACCATTCGTCCAGCAAGGGGTCTTCCAGCAGATACCCGTAATTGCGCAACTCGCGCAGCATCATCCCGCCGTACTCGGCCTGTCGTGCAGGGGTCAGCAGTTCGCCTGCGGACGAGCCGATATCAGGCAAATTGGAATCCTGTGCCGAGACCAGTGGCGTGGCGACAGCCAGCGTAAGCGCAAGGGCTAGCAGGGAAGGGCGCAAGCAGGGCTCCAAATGGACATTAATATTGACCGCCGGAATATCGACCGCCGACGCAGGATGACGTGTCGCGTCGGTGGCCGGGTGAATAGGTGGTTAATCTTCAGCGTTCCAGTTTGCAGGCTGGTAACAGGGTGTCGTGCCACCATTGTGGTCTGACCTGACTTGTTGCCGAGAATTTCCGTGACCGATGTTACTGCCACTCCAGAAATCACCCTGTACACCACTGCCATCTGTCCGTATTGCGTGGCTGCCAAGAACTTCCTCAAGAGCAAAGGGCAGGTCTGGACGGAAGTCCGCATCGATCTGGATTTCGAGCAGCGCCAGGCCATGATCGCCAAAGCCAACCGCACCAGCGTGCCTCAGATATTCGTTGGCGAAACCCATGTGGGCGGTTACGACGACATGATTGCCCTGCATCGCGCGGGCAAGCTGGAGCCTCTTTGGTCCCAGGCAGGCCACGCTTCATGAGTGAAGCCGCCTAAAGCGCCCCACGACGAACCGTGGGGCGAGTTTCCGCGCTAAAACCGCTCACCCGATGAACGCATCATGGATGAGCCGGGCTATTGCGTACGCTGCAGCCCCGCGATTGCCACGGCTTGAACCAAGGTCTATTAGGGTCAATCAACACTGATCGGGCATAATCGGCCTTCAATTTCCGCGATTGCTCCGGCTTTAGGCCGGCCTTCGCCTCTGTTTGGAACCCCAACGTAATGACCCAGACGATCACCGTCATCCGCGGCGATGGCATCGGCCCTGAAATCATGGATGCCGCTCTCTACGTACTCGATGCCATGAAGGCAGGCTTGGCCTATGAAGAGGCCGACGCAGGCCTGGTGGCCCTGGAGAAGCATGGCGAGCTGCTGCCGCAGGCGACCATGGATTCGATCCGCAAGAATCGCATCGCGCTGAAGAGCCCACTGACCACGCCAGTCGGCGAAGGCTTCAGTTCGATCAATGTGGAACTGCGCAAGCGTTTCGACCTGTACGCCAACGTACGTCCGGCAAAGTCGTTTCCCAACACCAAGTCGCGCTTCCCGACCGGTGTGGATCTGATTACGGTGCGCGAAAACACTGAAGGCGCCTACATCGGCGAAGGCCAGAGTGTTTCAGCCGATGGCGAAACCGCGCTGTTGACGCAGAAGATCACCCGCACCGGCTCCGAACGCATCGTGCGTTATGCATTCGAGCTTGCGCGCAAAACAGGCCGCAAGAAGGTCACGGTGGTGCACAAGGCCAACATCCTGAAATCCACCTCAGGCCTGTTCCTCAAGGTCGCGCGTGAAGTGGCGGCCGAATATCCCGACATCCAGTGCAACGAGATGATCGTGGACAACACCTGCATGCAACTGGTGATGCGGCCCGAGCAGTTC
>JBDTZK010000386.1:0-3091 GCA_040005195.1 Pseudoxanthomonas sp. | reverse complement strand
GCGAATCGTTCGCGCACCTGCCGATGCCGCGCATGACCAACACCTACATGCTGGCCGGGCAAGATGACCCGCAGGACATGATCCGCTCGGTGAAGAAGGGTCTGTATGCGGTGAATTTCGGTGGTGGCCAGGTCGACATCACCAGTGGCAAATATGTGTTTTCTGCCACAGAGGCTTACCTGATCGAGGACGGCAGGATCACCGCGCCGGTCAAGGGCGCTACGCTGATCGGCAACGGTCCGGAAACCATGCAGAAGGTGAAGATGGTCGGCCATGATCTGGCACTGGATGCCGGTGTCGGCATCTGCGGCAAGGATGGGCAGAGCGTGCCGGTGGGCGTGGGCCAACCCTCGCTGCTGATCGAAGGCATCACCGTGGGTGGGACGCGCGCTTGAGCGCTTGTGGCTTGTCGCTTGTCGGTGCGGGGCAAAGTGTCCGCAGCGCGGATGAGGGCATGTCGAAAGCAAGTACGTCGAAATCAAGCATTTCGAAATCAAGCAGCCCGGCGTCATCGGGCTTTCGCGGCCCCCCCCAGCGCTTGGGTCGGCTTAGATTGTCGACGGGAGAGGGACTAAAGCGCGTCTTCGTCGCCGTCTTCTTCATTGCTCGCCAGCAATTCGCGCAGTTCGCGGAACAGCTCACGATACGCATGCGGCGGTTTGTTTTTCGCCCGTTCTTCGCCCGCGTTCCTCAGCAGTTGACGCAGGTGCTGGCGGTCGGCGGTAGGGTATTGGGCCAGCAGTTCGCCCAAGGCCACATCGCCTTCGTCCAGCAGGCGCGCGCGCCAGGTTTCCACCGTATGCAGGATCGCAGTCTCGCGCCGCTTGGCATCGCCGCCCACCTCCATCGCATCGCGGATCGCATCCAGGGTCTCGTCACTTTCCCGGCGCATCTGCTTGGCCAGAAACTGCAATTGCCGCTTGTGCGCAATGTGCGAAGTGATGCGCTGGGTCTCATGGATGTGTTCGATCAGGTCTTCGGGAATGGGCAGCTTGGCCAGGTGCGCCGGCGACAACGCCACCAGTTTTTCGCCCAGGCTGCGGACATCCAGCGCTTCGCGCCGTTGCTCGCTGCGGCTGGGCCCCAGGAATTCTCCGGTTTCCGGGTCGTTTCCACGCATTTTCATTCTCCAGAACTTTGTCACAGGATAAGCCATTGAACGCAATCGCCGACTTTTCAATCGATGACAGCCTGGTGCGGGTGGAGGCGCTGGCGCAGCTCTCCCAGCGCCTGCTCGACCGCGCGCGCGCGCTGGGCGCGACCCAGGCCGAAGTGAGCTGCAGCGAAGACCGCGGGCTCAACGTCAACGTGCGCATGGGCGAAGTGGAGACCGTCGAGTCCACCCGTGACCGCGGGATCGGCGTCACCGTGTATTTCGGCCAGCGCAAGGGCAGCGCCAGCACGGCGGACCTGCGCGAGGACAGCCTGGATGCCACGGTGGAGCAGGCCTGCGCCATTGCGCGCTATACCGAACACGACGAGGCCGCCGGACTCGCGGATGCGACGCTCATGGCCACCGCATTCCCCGACCTGGGTGGCTGGCATCCGTGGACGCTGGATGCCGACCACGCCGTCGACCTGGCCCTGGCATGTGAATCGGCGGGCCGCGAGTTCGATCCGCGCATCGCCAACTCCGACGGCATTTCGGTGGGCAGCGGAGAAAGCATTTCCGTGTATGCGAACTCGCATGGCTTCTTTGGACGTGACCGTGGTACCCAGCACTCCATCGGCTGCGCGCTGATCGCCGGGCAGGGCGACGACATGCAGCGTGATGGCTGGTACAGCAGCGCCTTGTCGCGGGAGGGCCTGGAAGCACCCGTCGCCATCGGCCGTCATGCCGCCGAACGCACGCTGGCGCGGATGGCGCCGCGTTCGCTGCCTACGGGTGAGTACCCGGTACTGTTTGCGTCGGAAGTCGCGCGTTCGCTGATCGGGCATCTGCTGGGCGCCGTGTCCGGTGGTGCGTTGTATCGCCGCGCAAGCTTCCTGCTGGATTCGGCTGGGTCGCAGATTTTTCCGGACTGGTTCGCGCTTGATGAGCGCCCACTGCTGCGCGGCGGGCTGCGCTCGGCTGCATTCGATGCAGAAGGCGTGGCCACGCGGGAGGCTGCACTGGTCAGTGGCGGCGTCCTGCAGCGCTACGTGCTGGGCAGCTACTCGGCGCGCAAGCTGGGCCTGCAGACCACGGCCAATGCCGGCGGCGTACATAATCTCCAGGTGGCGGCGAATGCGGGCGATTTCGCGTCGCTGGTCGCCGGTATGGGTGACGGTTTGTTGGTCACCGAGCTGATGGGGCAGGGCGTCAATCCGGTAACGGGCGATTATTAGCGCGGCGCAGCGGGTTTCCGCATCGAGAATGGCGCCATCGCCTATCCGGTGGATGGCATCACCATTGCCGGCAACCTCAGGCAAGTCTTCGCGGGCATCGAGGCGGTCGGCACGGATGTGGATCCGCGTTCGCATATCGCCTGTGGATCGATTCTTGTGGGGCGGATGACTGTTGCTGGAGGCGATTGACGTTATTCTGTGGCGCGACGGATGCAATTATGGCGCCTTGCGCCACGTTGTCCCGGCTGCTGTCATCCACACATCAATGTTTGAAACTTGGGGAAAAAAATGAGCGAATTCGATAACGTCACCGCACCGCCCCCGCCGCCTGTCGGCGTAGTACCTTCGGCCGAAGAAAGGCAGTGGGCCATGTTCGCGCATTTGTCCGCGCTGCTCGGCGGCCTGCTGACCGGTGCATTCGGTGGCTTCGGGTTCTTCATTGGCCCGCTGGTGATCTGGCTGATCAAGAAAGACACCATGCCGTTCGTCAATGATCAGGGCAAGGAAGCGCTCAATTTCAACATCATGATTTCGGCCATCTTCCTGATCCTGCTGATCCTGACCGTGGTCACGCTGGGTCTGGGCGCTCTGCTTACCGTGCCGGTGATGCTGGTGGTGGGTATTGCCGCACTGGTCTTCACGATCATCGCGGCCATCAAGTCGCACGAAGGCGTGGCGTATCGCTATCCGGTCAACGTGCGCCTGATCAAGTAATCGTCCGCGTAGCAACCTTTCGAAGGCCCGGCTTGCCGGGCCTTCGTCG